>NZ_JBIMEV010000026.1:0-60494 GCF_051262595.1 Salipaludibacillus sp. CF4.18 | reverse complement strand
GTATAAATTGAATTTAAATGATCATTAGTAACTAGAATAATTATTGTGCCGATATCGTGCCGATTCAACTTGAAATGATATGAAAAGGTTTGTAATGAATATGATTGAAACACCTTAAATAACAAGCTTTTGTTATGATTAAAGGTGATTTGAAACATATCTTTAATCAAGTTCGAAATGGAAGGTAGTATCGGTTAATATATAGAAAACCTATATATACCAAAGGTTTAAGGGGATTTAATAGCGTGCCAACTTGGTGTCGTGCCAAATTTGTGCCAAGTTGAAATTATCTTTTAGTGTAGGAGGCGAACTTTTGAAGTTCGTCTTCTTCTATTTTTTCAGTAATATCAAGATAAGTGTCGGCAGTTGTTTTAATGGTCTTATGCCCCAAGCGATTCGCTACATATTTAAGGCTTGCACCTGATTCCAGTAACAGAACCGCATGAGTATGTCTAAAACCATAGGGCATTTGTGCTTTAGGGTTTGATGTAGAATGGAAAATATCCAAAACAAGTATTATCGGTGTAACAGTTAAGCAAAACGGAGTTCTTAGACCGATTGAAAATGAAGGTATTCGAGAAGAATTACCTGATTTTCTTAGAAACGCAGATGATTTATATGGGCTAGGGGAAGGAGACAGTCGAAATGACAAACTTCATTCTCATAAGTTCAGAGTGATGGCTTTGAAAAATCACAAGGCAATTTTGCGTTTTATTAACGATCAAATCTTTGCTGAACCACTTGATGATAAAGAGTTTAATACCGTTAGTCGAGACGAGAAAATCAAAGCGGAAAAGAATAATCAGTACGAAGTAGCTATGCAATTAAAAAAGAAATTGAAAATCGTCAAATTTTGTGACCGTCTATATTCTTATGACGGAGTTCATTATCAAGATGGAATCTATTTTAAACATGATATAGCAATTGAACTTGCAGGTCAAAACACTCGTTACATAGAGGAAGTGATAAAACAAATAGATATTCATACGTCGCCAATCGTAGCGCCTTCAAATGGGATCTATGTGATGGGCATTGGTCCGATATCGATTATATGGAATTTACTCCATACTTTATTGATATTTCCTATAATCCGAATGCTGAACCAGTGCCAATCGTAGACCAATTCCTTGAAACCTTTACTGGTAATGATCAGGACTATACAAATTTGATATTGGAGACTATTGCTCATTGTTTAATTACTAACATTCAAGTGAAGCGTAATAAAAATTTTCAACGTGTTATGTTTTTCATAGGTGATGGCGGTAATGGCAAAGGGACTTTATTGTTAGTCATCAGAGCTTTACTTGGAACGAATAATGTTTCTTCCGTTTGACTTGATCGTATCACAGATGAACGTTATTTATTCCCAATGCGTGGTAAACTAGCCAATTGCGGTGATGATATCGAAGACAAAGCTATTAATGTCGAAAAAATGAAAATGATTAAGAACCTATCCTCTTATGATGTTATTCCATTGCGCGAGTTATACAAACAATCGAAGGATGAAGCTATTTTAGCTTCGCAGATCTTTACAACCAATAACTTATTAAAATCATTTGAGAAAAATGAAGCATGGAAACGCAGGTGTATATGGGGTCCGTCTTTTGGTAGACCCAAAGGTGATGATCCATATTTTCAGGAGAAGTTAACTTCTCCTGAAGCTTTAGAGTATTGGATGAAACTTGTGATGGAAGCCTATTTCCGCCTTTATAAAAATCGAAAATTCACAATATTAAAGAAGGTCAACGATTATACGGAATTTTACCATAGAGAAAACAATTCGTGTATTGAGTGGGTTCGTGAAGTTGCAAATGCGGAAACTGCAATCCTTGGTATGCGTGCACCTGAGGCTTATGATAGTTATGAAATATGGGCAATAGAAAATGGAATGAAAGTTCTATCACTGAAACAATTAAATAAAACGATTGAAGAAGAATTAGGATTTTTCGTACACGATACTACCACTAACAGACAAAAGGGAAAGTTTTGGGCGCAACCAAAAAAGAAATTAAAAGAATAATATGGTGGTTATTTAATTATTATAGTGGTTTAGCGGTGTTTCAGCGGTTACTCAAACCCTTGAGCAGCAAGTGATCAAAAGAAAAAACCTCTAAACCGCTAAATTATTACTTCAAAAGTAAAAAATTGTATTTAGATTTATTAACTAAACTTATCTTTCTGTTAAAAAGATTCTTGTTGTTTAAAAAAATTAGCGGTTTGGCGGTTACTGTGGTTCAATTCCTTGTTACTGTAGGGCGAGCCCCACCGCCATAAAACCTTTATTATCCTTTACACCGCTAAACGATAAAAGGAGCAGTTAAAATGATTTTTAATGCAAATGAAACAGAATACAAAGGTTATAAGTTCAGGTCTAGACTTGAAGCACAATGGGCTGTATTTTTCGAAACAATGAATTTTGCATGGGAATATATCAAACCAAGAAATATAGAAGCCAAAAATATATATTTACCTGATTTTTATTTACCTGAAAGAAAAACTTGGATTGAAATAAGTAGTAAAATACCAAGAGCCGAGGAGTTAAGAAAATATGAAGCATTTGCCGAGCGACAATTAAATAATAATGTAGATTTTAGATTGTTAGTAGGGGAAATCCCAGAAGCAACTTCTGATTTTGGAGTCCTTGACTCTTTCGTACAAAACAAATCAAACCTTAGAAAATATGGTGCGATATTAAACAACATTAAAGGAATAAAAGCATACAAGTTTTTGACAGAAACTAATAGAACAGTTTTTTTCGGAATGTGGGATGATCAACCTTAATTAGGAACTACTTTAATGAGAACAAATTGGGTGATGAGTGACTATAGAAAAGTAGAAAGAGCATTAAAAAAAGCACGCCAGACCAGGCGTGTTTTTGAACATGGGAAATCTTTTTAGATTTCCTTACACACCTATAAATTTTGGCTATATTTATATTGTATACAAAAGTACATAGCATGCATAAAAAAACAAAAATTATGCAAAATAAAATAAATGACAAATGACATGAATTGTGGTGAATAAAGTGAAAAAAGATGCCGAGGTTCAAGCACTAATCGATAAAGGACGAAAAGCGTATTATCGACAATATCGGCAGAAACCTGAAAATAAGGAAAAAGCTCGGACATATCGGGATAACTTTTTTCTGAAGGTGGGTTTGGAAAGATTAAATGCCAAAGGTGACAATGGAAGTAAAAAGTTACTGGGGGATAAAAGGCATGAGTGAGTATATCTATAAAATTATAGGTGCGCCATCGAAGAAGATTACAGCATTGAGAACAAAATATAATTTTAAAGAAATGAAAAAGGCAAGGTGGAACCGTGAAAATCAATAATTTGAATGTACTAGAAAAAGTTCAAGGATTTGTAAGACCTCAAGAAGAGAACCTAATCGAGTTTTATCTAAGTTATGAAGATGTTCAGGCTTTAAATAGCTTAAAAAGCAGTTGGGGCTTAAACGGAAAACAAGATCCTTATGGTGAAACCATTAGAAGGGCAATTGATGAACGAAATAGTCTTAAAGAATTGACGCTGTCAAGAACAGGGCGACATAATAATCAAGGCACGGTCTGGCTTGAAAAGAATATACGGAAAGCTTTGATAACAGAAGCTAATAATAAGGGGCTGAATCCAGCTGATTATATTCGTGGGATCATTTATAGTCTTAACCAAAAGTTAGCTCATGAAGAAATTGCAGTACGTGATAGGCAAGCTAAAATCAAGCGTGATAATCGTGTTCTCTCTTTTAGAGTTACAGTTAAACCAGATGTCCGTGAAAAGCTTTATAAGAAGTATGGGGGGTTGACTGATAAAGAATTAATGGAAGCAATACAAAGGGATGCAGAAGAGTGGCTAGGGGCAATTAAATACCCCCCCCCCTAGGTTACTAATACAATTAACCTAATGGGAACAACGGCGGTAAGGGAACCTTTTCCGAACAAGTGGAATTTTTAAAAACTTTTTTAAGGCTTGAAGCTAGGTAGATAGCTTTAAAACTAACGTGTATTTTTTTGGATTTCAAGAAAGATGTCAGGAAATGAATCAAAATATGCGGAGATACGTTTTATAACAATGGATTCTCCTTTTTTACTACAAACAAACCCCAATCTTTTGGCAGCTATTTACAAAGTAGCTGCTATTTTTATTGAACTTATAGGGTGTGTTTAGTTAGTTATCGTAAATAACAACTAAATTTTCTACATTTAAAATAGAAAAAAATCAATAATCCCCACAAAATATATAGAATCGTGTAATATATTTGTATAGAGTCTTTTATAGGGGGGGTGTCTTTTTGACAAAAGGGAAGAAAACCGATGGTTTGATGCGTCATCTTAGAGATAATAAAGGTATGGATATTCAAGGTAGTAGGCATAAAAAAGAACTGTTGCAGATGGGGTATTATCATGGTTATAAAGGGTACCGTTTTACTAAACAAAGAACTAACCCTATTCCTATGACAGAATTTGAACAACTAAAAGCAATTTACGACTTTGATATGAATTTAAAGTCTTTACTATATCCGCATATAATGGCGATTGAAACGGCTTTAAAAAATTATACGATTGATACATTAGTGTCATATGGAAGTTTAGATTTGGAATATGCATTTAAGAATTTTCTTTTGGACTATAAGTCTGAGCCTGTAGGATCAAGAAATTATAATAACAAGATGAAAGATAGACTAACATTAAGAAAAAAAGTTGATAATGAGATTAGTTTTAAGTTTCCTAAAAATGACATAGTTTCTCATTTTCTTCGTGGTGATACAATGCCACTGTGGGCAGTTTTTGAGATATTAGATATGGGTAACTTTGGGCTTTTTCTAAAGTGTTTAAATCAGCCAATTAGAATAGAAAACTGTAGTAATTTAAAACTAACACACGCATCTATTGTGAATGATGGGAATTTAGTACAGGAGATTATTTTCACTTTAAAAGAGTTAAGGAATTCGGTTGCGCATAATAATGTAATATTCGATTGTAGGTTTGTTGGTGGTACCCATGCGATGAATTCTGTTAAGGCATATGTAAGCGTTGAGGTAGTTGTCCCAAATATAGAGTTTAAGTTTTTAATTGATTATTTCATCCTGATCGTTTTATTGCTTAAGAAACTTGGGTATAATAAAACAGAATTAAAGAGGATAATTAAAGAATTTAAAGAGGAAACTGAAAAATTAAGATTAGTGGTACCAGTTTCGATATGCAACAGAATAAATGGTACCAATCTTAATACAAAGCTAACTTGTTTAAATAATTATATTTAGGAAGAAAACTTTTCTCTTTACGAATAAGTACAGACTATGATAACATAATATTAACTAATAGCGGTGAGTTGCTGCGGCGCTCACTTAAGGGGGTTGGATGCGTCCGACCCTCTTTTTAATTTTTTTCTGCCTAAACTAAAGGAACCTTTAGTTGAATATGAATAGTAAAGACCACTTAAATGTTGGTCTTATATTTTTGTCTACATACAGAACGTTAGTTCTCATATGGTGGTATCTAAGGAGATGATTCAGAATGACAATACGTGACCGTGGTAAAATGAAATGGGTCGGCTTCTTTCATACGCTAGTATTAGGAATGACCGACGAAATGTTCAAGGGTTAATCTTGGACTACAAAGCCAATATTAGACGAATGTCAATCGGTGGAGTTCGACCTGCGGATAGCTTACGCCATAGAATACAACCATGTGATGGATGAGAAGTCGAAGTGAAAGTTTTTGAATTAAGCGAACATCAACATACATTGAGTCAGCCTATTGTAGGTTGGCATTTTGTATTTAATATAAAGGTACCTTTCAGCACCGTGATTTTTATAGTAAAATAGAATTAAGCGCTACTTAGAAAAAATAGAATTTAGGAGATTACAACATGGCAGAAAATAATTCGAAAAATTTATATCAAGCTTTATGGAGTTCAGCTGATATTTTACGTTCCAAAATGGATGCAAACGAATATAAGATCTATTTATTGGGATTAATCTTTTACAAATATTTATCCGATAAGATGCTTATTCATGCTGCATCACTACTTGAAGAACCAACAACCGACCTAGAAGTCGCACAAAAAGTCTACGCAGCAGCGTACCAGGAAGAAGATGTGAAAGACGATTTACTTGCTGAATTACAATACGACTTTTCTTACACGCTTGAACCAAACTTAACCTTTACAGCACTTGTTCAAGCGATCCATAAAGGGCTATTCCAATTAGAAGATTTAGCACAGGGTTTCCGCAATATTGAGCAATCAAGCGAAACATTTGAAAATTTATTTGAAGATGTCGATCTATACTCGAAAAAACTAGGTTCAACACCTCAAAAACAAAATCAAACGGTTGCGGAAGTGATGAAAGAATTATCCGTATTGAACGTTGCAGGACATGACCGTGACATGCTAGGTGATGCCTATGAATATTTAATCGGTCAATTTGCATCGGATTCAGGTAAGAAAGCAGGCGAATTCTATACGCCACAAACCATTTCAACGCTTATGACAAGAATTGTCTTACATGACAAAGAAAATCAAAAAGGTTTCTCTGTGTATGATCCAACAATGGGATCGGGTTCACTTTTATTAAACGTGAAAAAATACTCGAATGAAGCGGGAACGATTTCATACTTCGGACAAGAGCTAAATACGTCTACATATAACTTGGCTCGTATGAACATGATTTTGCATGGTGTAGATACTGCCAACCAACATTTGAGCAATGCAGATACATTAGATCAAGACTGGCCTACTGATGAACCAACGAACTTTGATGGTGTGTTAATGAACCCGCCGTATTCCGCTAATTGGGCTGCGGAAAAAGGCTTTTTAGACGATCCACGCTTCTCAATGTACGGTGTGTTAGCGCCGAAATCGAAAGCAGACTTTGCTTTCTTACTACATGGCTTCTATCACTTGAAAGACAATGGTGTTATGGCGATTGTGTTGCCTCATGGCGTTTTATTTAGAGGGAATACAGAAAGTAAGATTCGTAAAATCTTATTAGATAATGGCGCAATTGATACGGTGATCGGGCTACCATCGAATATTTTCTTTAGTACATCTATCCAAACGACGGTTATCATTTTAAAGAAAAATCGTTCAACAAAAGATGTATTATTTATTGACGCATCAAACGAATTTGAAAAAGGTAAAAATCTAAATATCTTAACAGATCAACATATCAGCAAAATGCTTGAAACATATATTCAACGTGATAATATTGAAAAATACGCACATGTCGCTTCTTTCGATGAAATAGTTGAAAATGGTTACAACTTATATATCCCTCGCTATGTGGACACATTTGAGGAAGAAGAAGAAATTTCACTTGTTGAGCTATCGGGAGCAATGCAGCAAACACAACAAGAGTTGCAACAAGCAGAACAAAATCTATTTGCGATGTTGAATGAATTGGAAGGTACGAACGAAGATGCTAACAAAGAACTTCAATACTTTATTCAAGGATTTGGATTAGATGGTGGAAAGAATGAATAGGAATGTGCCGAAAGTGCTATTTAAAGGTACTTTTGAACCGTGGAAACCATATAAATTAACAGATGTAGCAAATTATTTTAGGGGATCTTTTCCCCAACCTTACGGAAATAAGGATTGGTATGATGAAATAAACGGAACTCCGTTCGTTCAAGTTGCTGATATTGGATTTGATTTACGTCTAAATGACGAAACGAAATTGAAAATCAGCAAACTAGCTGAACCTAAAAGTCGTTATGTGAAGAAAGGAAAGGTTATTGTTGCTTTGCAAGGAAGTATTGAAACAAGTATTGGTCGAGTGGCGATCACTCAATACGCGGCGTTTTTTGATAGAACTATTTTAATATTTGATAGTTATAATGTACCTATTAATGAACAGTTTTTTGCATATGTAATTCAACGGATTTTTAAACGTGAAAAAGAAAGCGCACCTGGAGTAACAATTAGTACAATTACAAAAGAAGCATTAGGTTATTTTGATACTGCACTTCCTTCTGTAGAAACTCAACAAAAAATCGGAACATTCTTCAAACAATTGGACGATACGATCTCTTTGCAACAACAAATGGTCAAACAGCAGCAACAATACAAAAAAGCGATGTTACAAAAAATGTTCCCGCAAAGAGGCGAACGTGTGCCAAAAGTTCGATTTGATGGGTTTAGTGGGGATTGGACAAATGAAAAGTTATCATGTTTTTTTAAAAAGTATCAAGAAACTATTTATCTAGATGACAATAAAGAATATTCCCAAATATCTATAAGAAACAATGGATTAGTTGAAATTCGTGGAATAAAAAAAGGGATAGATATAGGACGCAAAAGACAATATTTAATTAATACCAAAGACTACCCCAATACGTTAACTTTCACAAGACAAACTATCTATCAAGGTGGGATAGGATTTATTCCCGAATTATTAAATGGATCTATAGTGACAGAAAATATGCCACTTTTATCAATGAATCAAAATTTAAATATTAATTTTATATTATCATTATTTAAAACTAAGTTATATTATCAAAATGTAATAGGAAAAAATATGCCTATAGGAAGCGCTCAAAAAGCTCTACATGAGAAAGTTTGGTTGGAAAGTGAATTATTGTTCCCTTCTCTCGAAGAACAACAAAAAATCGGTGATTACTTCAAGCAGCTGAACGATACCATCGCCCTTCATCAGAAAAAGCTCAAGGATTACGAACAACTGAAGAAAGCATTATTACTGCGCATGTTCGTTTAATATTTTTTAGATCGAAATGAGGTGAGCATCATAATGGTTCATTCTTTTGTACCTGAATCAGAACTAGAGGATAGTTTAATTAAACAATTAATACGTGCTGAATCCCAATGGACGTATCGTGGTGATTTACATACGGAAGATGAGTTGTGGCAAAACTTTAAAAATAAGCTAGAAAACAATAATAAAGATGTACTGAACGAGGTTCCTTTAACGGAACAAGAATTCCGTCAAATTAAAGAACAGCTTCATTTCGTGAATTTTTACGAAGCGGCTAAATGGTTGGCTGGCGAGAATGGCATCGCTAAAGTTCAAGTACAGCGTGAAGATGCGGCACTAGGTACAATTCGTATGAAAGTATTAAATCGTGCTGATGTAGCGGGTGGTATGTCCTCTTATGAAGTGGTTAATCAATATCAAAGCAATAAACGTACAAAAGAAGACCAAGAACGACGCTTTGATGTGACGTTATTAATTAATGGGTTACCGATGATTCATATTGAACTAAAAAACCGAAAGCACTCCTACATGGAAGGCTTTCGTCAAATTAAAAAGTATCTTAAAGAAGATAAATTTACAGGTATTTTCTCAACTGTACAGATGTTTGTCGTATCGAATGGTACAGATACCCGTTATATTGCGACGGCTCGTGATGAAAAGTTGAACGAACAGTTTTTAAGTAAATGGTTAGATCGTGAAAACCAGCCTGTCAATAATTACTTGGATTTTGCTAAAGATGTTCTCTCGATTCCGCAGGCACACAAAATGGTGACGCAATATACGGTCATGGATAGTGCGAAAAAGGCGTTGATTTTACTTCGTCCGTATCAAATCCATGCTATTGAAGCGGTGAAAGAGGCTTCAAGACAACAAGAATCGGGCTATGTATGGCATACAACCGGTTCAGGGAAAACATTAACATCGTACAAAGTAGCACGCAATTTACTTCAAATTCCGTCCTTACAAAAAACGATCTTTATCGTGGATCGTGTCGATTTAGATCAACAAACAAGTAGTTCATTTGAATCCTATGCAGAACATGATGTGATTGAGATAAATGAAACGAACAATGTGAATGATTTAATTAAGAAATTACTGTCCCAAGATCGGAATGTAGTCGTGACAACGATTCAAAAGCTTAATCATGTTATGAAACGTTTTGATGGAAAAGACGATTCAAAGAAATCGAATATGCTCCGCCGATTAAAAATAGCGTTCGTAGTAGATGAGTGTCACCGAGCGGTTTCACCTCAAAAACAGCAAGAAATTAAAGAATTCTTTGTCCGCTCGTTATGGTACGGATTCACTGGTACACCTATTTTTGTGGAAAATGCGAAGCAGTCTGTAGGAAACCTCCCTCGCACAACAGAGGGACAATACGGACGACGATTACATGAATATACGGTCAAAGAAGCCATTTACGATAAAGCGGTACTAGGATTCCAAATTGAATACAAGAGCACCTTTTCAGAAGAAGAACTCGATGTAGCTTTAGTTCAATTAGACAGTGAAATTGAATTAGACGACCTCACACTTGCGGATAAAGAAGCACGTTTACCGAAGAGAGTCTATGAACGTGAACGCCATATGCTAGAGGTCATTAAATCAATCGTAAATAAATCCCGCAACAAACTTGGTTTCCAAAATGGTGTCGGTAAGACGAACAATGCGATTCTAACAACTTCTTCAATCGCTCAAGCACAACGCTATTACGACTTGTTTAAACGAGTGAAGGCGGACGAAACAACCGTTCAAATTAGTGAAAAAACGAAGCGGACTTTACCTGACTTCCCGAAAGTTGCGATTACTTACTCGATTTCTGAGAATGAAGAATCCTCTATCGAAAATCAAGAGAAGATGAAGGAAGCCCTTTTTGAGTACAATGAGGCCTTTGACACAAGCTATACATTGGAAACGATGCGTTCATACAATCGAAACGTCAATGACCGTTTAGCACGTAAAAAAGAGAAGTTCCTACCTAGGTCGGAACAGTTGGATATTATCATTGTTGTGGGTCGTTTATTAACCGGGTTTGATGCACCTTGTTTATCGACATTGTTCATTGACCGCCCTGCAATGAAGCCTCATGATATAATTCAAGCCTTTTCACGTACAAATCGTCTTTTCGATAAGTCGAAAAAATACGGGCAAGTTGTGACATTCCAAACACCCACAATTTTTGAAGAAAAAGTGAAGCAAGCACTTATCCTTTATTCAAATGGTGGCGAAAATGAAGTTGTCGCTCCAACGTGGGAGGAAGCACACGAAGCCTTTCACACAGCAATTAAGGAATTACGTGAAATAGCCCCAATACATGAAGGAATAGACATAGAGAGCTTAGAACCAGCACAATTAAAGAAATTTGCGAAAGCCTACCAATCTTTAGATAAAGCCTTTGCGAATATTCAGGTATATACCGAGTATAGTGATGCGCAGCTTGGTTCAGACTATCCAATCCAACTGGACCAGATTGAAGAATATCATGGCAAATACGTCAATGTATTAGAGAAACTTCAGAAGGAAAAAGAAGATAAAGACGATGTGGACGTTAATATTGAGTATGAGTTGGAATCTGTAAAAACAGAAGAAATCAATTACGAATACATTTTACTTCTAATCCAAGCCTTTTTACCGAATACGCACGATAAAAAAGCGCAACAACCACCTGCCGAAAGGACAGTGGAAGAAATTAATCAGTATTTAGCAAGGTTGAAAAAAGGAAATCCAATACTCGCTGGATTAATGGGAAAATTATGGGCGAACATTCAAGCAAATCCAGAAGCCTATCGCGATCAACATGTATCCTCATTATTAGAACAAATGATTCAGCAAACAATTAACACACTCGTTGGTGACTTTGCAAAAACATGGTGGGTCCAAGAAGATGAATTAGCATTTATGGTAGCTAATTATAATCCAGCTCGTAAGAAACAAAATGGGGAAGCGGAACTAAAAGAAACAAGTGATTACGTAGGTTATAAAGAGAATACAGAAAATCCAGTAAAGCGTTTAGCTTATTGGAAATCTGTCAAACAAGCTTTTGAAGAAATGATGCTACATGATATTTTACCTTTACAAAAGAGATAGGTAAAACAATTGGAAACAATATAGATTTTAGGTATATTTAGAGAGGAACATGATATTCTCTAAAAAAAAGAGCTCGCCATTTACTTGGGAGCTCTTTTAGACCTTAAGTTTAGTGGGAATAGTCTCCATTTATGCAAATCGAGCACTTATAGCCCTTTCTGTAAGTGCTTTGACAGTAATTATACGTGCCAACACCGTGCCAAGTTCGTGCCAAGTTGAAAATATAATCCATTTTAAACCATTTGAAAAAATGGCTTTATATCAAAGGTTTGACCGGATTTTTGTTAATCAGGTCGTGCCATTTCAAGCAAACTTAATCAAGTTCGAAATGGAAGGCTTGATTGATACATTAATTTAGTGAAGCGAAGTGATATGAACGCACTTTTCCGATTTGTTGTTGGTTTTAAAAAAAAGAATATAGTCAGACCAAACCACCGAAAAACCACCGGGAAGTTTTAAGACTGCTCATTTTCATTTTAAGAGAAATAACTAAATGTTGACGTAGTAGTGTTTATTGTATCTATTTCACTATATTGAACAGGTTATGGGTATCCACGCAAGAAAACATCAGTGCGCACCAATTTCATTATTCGCGCAGAAAATTTAAGGCAGAAGATAGTCGTCAAGTCTCTTCTATTAAAGAAAGTGGATGGACATCTCTCGATGTACCTGTTCTGTTTTCTTCTACTACCATCGAAATTAAATGTCATGATTTTTGCGTTCATATCCCAGAAAATGCGAGTGAAGAGCATATTAGTCGTGTACTTAGGGTGCTGAGAAATGAATGATTAGCCATCGAGACGTCGATCGAGTATATCTTGCTCAAGGAAGCACCGATCTTCGAAAGGCAATAGATGGTTTAGCTGCTATTGTTCAAGAAACTTTTCAGTTGGACCCTTTTTCTTCGTGTCTTTTCGTTTTGTGCAACCGACAGCGAGATAAAATCAAAATTCTTCATTGGGAACATAATGGTTCCTCCCCTTTTAAAGCTAGCTGATTTTGAAGGGAGATAATTTGATGCATGAAAATGATATTGATTATATGACCTCAGTATTCAGAACACTTTATGAAATCGAAACAATTTTTAAATATACGATCCAGTCTACTTATTCTCGAACATATGGGTCTAATTGGGAACGACATTGCTCATATGAGAGTTATTACTCCGGTTGAATATGATCTTCTGCAAGAATGTCAACATAATGTTTTGAGAAGTAAGAAACAAAGTGTTGCATCTTCATAACTTCGTCAAATGATTGCTGGTCTAATAAATTCCATATGAGAGAAATTGGATAATTATGGTTATAACTAAAATTATTGTCAAGAAATACAATTTGAAAAAATAAGCGGTTAATCTATTATTATGGGTTAACCGCTTATTTAATTGGTAAGCGTAAAATGATTCCCACCTTCTAATGATATGAGGGTAATTTATAACGGCTTGCAATTTAGTCGTGTAATTAGATTACTATTTTTAATTTTGTCTCCAAAAACCGAATACGTTATAAGATCAGTTAAAATCACATAAAAATACTAAAATATGTATTTTTATACACCGTTACAAAAAAGTGTGAAATTTAAGTATTTAATTAATTAGTTATTAATTATGTTAACCCTAGATTAATAAAGGTTTTTAAATTATAAACTTAAATTCTTATGTAGATAATGTGATTCGAGATGTGCCGAAAAGTGAGAGGCCTAGAGAACGATTAGTTAGAGATGGCCCCCAAGCTTTATCCAATCAGGATCTTATTGCTTTACTTCTTGGATCTGGAACGAAATCTGAGTCCGTTATTCAATTATCGGCAAGAGTTATTCAACACTTTGATGGATTGAAGTTACTGAAAGAGGCATCGATCAAAGAGTTAATGGATATTCGGGGAATTGGAGAAGCGAAAGCAGTACAGCTTAAAGCAGCCCTCGAATTAGGAAGAAGAATTCACCAATACCCCGCAGAAGACCGCTATGTTATCAGATCCCCCGAAGACGTATCGAATTATATGATGGAAGAGATGCGTCACCTTCAACAGGAACACTTCATTTGTGTATACCTTTCATAAACCCTAAAAAAAGCGCACATCTTTAACCTCGACCACACCATTCTCTTTCTCGAAAGAAATACTCTCTACAAATTGACTCATGAATTCTTTCTTCTCCAAATCCTCAAGACGACTCCAAATGTTATTGAAATCCCGTACAATCATTTTTGCCTTTTCTTTGTCCATTACTTCTTCAACAGGTTCAATTTTATTTAATTCCTCCTGGAGCTCATCCATCACTTCTTTAGTCTCAATCATGCGATCACTAAATTCTTCATCTGTCATTAATTCCATTGACCAACCACGCTGATATTTCTCTCGTTGCTTTTCTACTTGAGTTAATTTATTTAGTATTTTCTTTATATCTTTCTTTCGATTAGCTCCCAGAGGTTTCGGGGCTGTCCGTGTAGCGAAGTTTCTCATGTACTCGACGAATGCCTTATGAATCTTTGTTTGACTCATAGAAGGAGATTTACGACCGTTCAGAGGGCATGCTCCACATCTGTAAGAAGCGTGTTCGATCGTTTGTTTATCTGTTTTCCTTGTATATCTGCTTCTTTCCGATGTGAATCGACCACCACAAACAGGGCAGATAATTTTAGTCTGAAAAATAAATACGGATTTTGTTTCCCTCAACTTTACATGTCTACGACTTTCGATGATACTCCTTAAATGCATAAATTCTTCTTTGGATATAATTCCTTCATGTGTATCTTCAATGATCTGGTCACGCCACTTGGTTGCACCATAAAGCGCAGGATTACGTAAGAGAGAAAGAATAGTGCCTATATGCCACTGATATCCCCTTATGGGCGAGTGACCAGAATTGTTCATGTAAGTTGATAGCTGTCTAGCTGTCGATCCTTTCTTAGCTCGGTTAATGATATCTAACATGATTTCCTTTTCTTCATCGTGAATGACTAATTTGCTGTCTACTTTTCTAAATCCAAAAGGAGCTGCAGCACTGAATTGTCCTTGTCGCGCTTTTTCTGTTTGACCCATTCGTACTCTTTCGCCTAAGTTCTCTCGTTCCCACTGAGCCATAGCTGCAACCAGTGTGATAAACAGGCGACCTATTGCGGATCCGGTATCATAAACCTCTGTGGCGCTTTTGAATGTGCAGTCGTATTTTTCGAAGACATCTAACAATTTGTAGAGATCAACAACTGATCTAGTCAGACGGTCTAATCGGTATACTAATACTGTATCTATGTGCCCTTCCTCAATGTGCTGTAGCATTTGCTTTAATTGAGGACGGTTCGTATCTTTCGCAGAAATACCTTCATCGACATAAAATTTATACTCGTTCCAATCTTGTACCTTACAATAAGCTTTCATTTTCTCTCTTTGTGCTGAGATAGAGTATCCTTCAGCAACTTGTTCCTCCGTAGATACTCGAACATATATTCCAACTGTCATATCCTATACCTCCTAAGATAATTGACGAGATATATTTACTTCAATAAGTTCCTGAACATCATCGACTAGCATAATAAAATAGTCAATATCATTAAATAGATTAGGATCAATTCCCTTAGATTCCAGATCTGCTTTGAACTTATAGACTGGAACACCGATACTATTTTCTTTAAATGGATCACGAATCATATCTCCAAGCGGAACTGTGAAGGCATGGAAATCAAGCATATCTTCTTCAAGCATTCGTTCGAATGGTCCGTTCACAGTGTAGTAAGGGCACTTCACATCAGTTATGGCTTTAACAATCAACCATTTCGGTTGTAATTCTCCGTCAATCTCTTCGAAATAAACCCACATGATTAATGACCTCCTGTCCTGTTTGTTGTTTTAACTTATCCATGACACGAACCGTTTCATTTGACCATCGATCAGGCTTATAGCTACCCGATTCAAGGTTTGACGCTTTTCCTAATTCCAGCTCGTCATACTCTTTGCGTTTTTGAGAGACGAAAAGTAACTTACTCTTTACGAATTCCTCCGGCACCTTGAAAACATCTCTCAGTTCTTCCACGATATAAGGACTTTCCAAATTGAATTTTTTCATCATGTGCCAGGGCATAGCAGCGTAGAATTCAAAATGTTTAGCATCCCATTCTAACCAATTTGTATAACTAGCTGGAGCATCAAATCCTTTATTTGTCTGTCTTATCAAATGTCCTAGCTCGTGAAAGAAGTGCATTCGGTACTCAAGAGGATCCACATCTCTATTTATAAGAATAGCTTGATAGTATCCAAACCTTTCAAAATAAGAAGGTTTGTCTGTTTCTTTGATGAAAATTCTTAAATGTCTAGCAATAGATAATTCGTCAATGTCTTCTGGATCTAGTATATTCATTCTTTCAAAGAATCGTAGAACCCACTCTTCTCGGTGTGTGTGAATGTACTTCATCATGACAACCCCTCTTAGTTGTTTTCTTCATCGATCATATGACTAGGTGTTTCAATGAATTTATCGAACGCTCCGTATTCTTTACCGTTAATCAGCTTGATGTCGCTAAATGAAGGGACTCTATAAGTCTCATCATCTATCTTTTCGATTCTGCAGTTAGATATTTTGATCCAAACCTTCCACTCTTTAATCATAATATACCACCTTTAAGAACATGTGTTCTATTTTTACTTAAAAAGAAAACCCTGGGGAGGGCTCTTAATCTAAAATTATTCAAATTCAAGTATTTTTAATTAATTTTAGCTCTTTAGTTACTAAATATAACCCAGTTCCAGACAAAATAGCTGTTATGGCTCCAATAGCTGAAGCAATTCCTATATCCCCAAACATCATGGTAGATAATAAAAGCCCAATAACACCGAAGATAATCAAAATAATTGCAATTATTTTCATATTATTTCCTCCTTTAATAAATCGTTTTCAATATTAGAACTAACGTTCTATGAAAAGGTGAAAAGAAAACCCCACAAAGGGGTATTCTTAAAATTCAACTTCTATATCAACGTCTTCTCCAATGGTTTCCCAATCTGCATCTGTAGGGGCATCCCAAGTTAATCTCACACTTTCTACATCCTCAGCATTTGAGTTTTCTAGTACAAAGAAAAAAGTTCCGTTTGCATTTATCCCCGACATCATTTCACCGTCAATATGGTCAGACAAAAACATGTCTGCTTCTATTTGTTCACCGGTCGATGTTGCAATCGTAGCTTGGCCAGAGTAGAAGGTAATGTCTTCATCTGAGGTATTTTCAACGTTTAAGTCAATTTGGATCATGTCAAGTTCATCAGTCTCCATAATATCTGCCATATCTGGTGACAACTCTCCCGATTGAGAATTTAACTGTTCGATGTTTAAGACAATCGGTCCTGTCTCTATAGTGTCTATTTCATCCTGTCTAGCGTGTAAAGTAAATGTTCCGCCCTCTGTTTCTACTGATTCACCAACTTCAGTTTCCCACTCACCTTCGGCAACTTCTTCCTCTTCTTCAGCGTTCGCTTCTTCAGTTGCACTGTTTTCATTACTTTCTTCTTCGACTGCAGCTTCTTCATTGCTCTCGTTACTGTTATTTTCCTCAGTAACTTCGTTTTCTGTGTTAGTTGTTTCATTTTCAACTTCTTCTGAGGCATCAGCTGCCGCATTGTTTTCATTCGCTTCATCCGTGTTTGCATTTTCACCGCCACAGGCTGCTAAAACTAGCAAAGTAGACAAAGATAATGCTCCTAGTAATCTTTTCATAAATGAATCCCCCTTTTATATTTATATATGAAACTAGCTATCTGCTAATTATCACCAATTTAATTGTATATCCTTCAATTAACCCCAAAAATATACAGTAATAAAGCAAAAAAAAGAGAAAGTGAAACTTATTTCTTCTTCTTTCTCTTTTCTTCCTCAGCTTCTTTCTCCATTTGTTCAGCTTTGGCAACCACCCATTCGAAATGACGCTTCACTTCTTGGATAGCATCTCGGTCTAGCTTCTTCCACTTCTCTAAATCGTAGAACCCAAAGTCTAGATCTTCCATGTTGTTTTCCTTCATGAATTGTTTGAGATCGTCTAATGGATCGTAATCTGAAACTTCGGAGCCAGTATTACGATTGGAGGTTTCTTCTTGTTTGTAGGTTTCGCCACGTAATAAATAATCTATTGAAACGTCGTAATAGTCGCTTAATTTTATTAAAGTGCTTTGGTCTGGCTCTCTTTTATCCTGTTCATAGGCACCGTAAGTAGACCGGGCAACACCCAAGTCTTTAGCAACCTCTTCTTGTTTCTTGGAAGTTTTAATTTTCCTTAAATTAACCAACCTTTTTCCAATAGTCATTTATATTCACCTTCTCGTTAATTCTGTTTACATTATAACTCTACAAAAAGTAGAATTAAATTAATTCCACAAATTGAAGAAACTTTATTGACATTCCACATTACGTGGTTTATGATTAATCTATCGAAGCCACACAACGTGGAATTGGAGGTGATCAAATGAAACAGAGATTATGGCTCAGAAAGAAAAGAGAAGAGGCAGGGCTAACTCAAGAAGAAGTTGCCTCTAAGTGCGGTATTGGTAGAGCAACATACGGTGCTATTGAAACAGGCGATAGAAACGCTACAGTGATAAATGCTAAAAAAATTGCGAACTTGTTGAATTTTGATTGGACCATTTTTTTTGATAACTCATGCCACGAATTGAAGAATCATCAAAAGCAGGAGGTTGTGTAATGAAAGAATGCCCTCGCTGTAAAAACGATGTTATCCAAGAATGGCACGCACATTGTCGCATTTGTGGAATGCCAGTAAATCTAAAGGAGGAAGCGAAATGAATCAATTAATTAAGACAATCGAAACAAACGATGAAATTGCAGTGTCAGGTAGAGAGCTTCATGAGTTTTTAGAAGTTAACAGTAATTACACAACTTGGTTTGAAAGAATGACTGATTATGGTTTTGAAGAAGAGATAGACTTTATTCCAAATTTGAAAGAAAGTACCGGCGGCCGCAGATCACTCGACCACCATATCAAACTAGATGCAGCGAAAGAAATTGCCATGATTCAAAGATCCGATAAAGGAAAACAAGCACGTCAGTATTTTATCCAAGTCGAGAAACACTGGAACAATCCAGAAATGATTATCAAACGAGCAATGGATCTTCAACAACTAAAGATCAAGCAGCTGGAAGCAGAGAAACAAGAAAACCTTCCTTATACCAATTTTGGAAAGATTGTTTCTAACTCTCAAGGAGCTATCAACATAGGAGCTTTTGCAAAAATGATGTTTGACGATCACGGAATCAAGATTGGTCGAAACAAAATGTTTGGTTGGCTTCGTGAACATGGCTTCTTAATTAGGACAGGTAGGGAGTACAACAATCCCAAACAAACATTTATCGAACGTGGTTACTTTATCGTCACACCAACCATCGTTAGTCGTACAGAAGGTGATATTCAAACCTTCACCACACTAATCACTGGTAAAGGTCAAATCAAGATTGCTGAGTTACTTATTAATGAGTTTTTAGTAGAAAAGTAATTTCATAACCAAATAGATGGGAGGGATCTACATGGCAAAAGAAAATAATAAACCGAGATATCGTGAAGAATTCGGAATCAGTGAATACACGGAAAAGAAAATGGTTGAATTCTTCATGAGAACAGCAGTACCTAGAATCCTTAAAGAAGAAAAAGAGAAAGAAGAGTCTTCTAAGAAAACTGGATAACCAACTACATTTATTGTAGTTGAAAATTGGAAAGTATTGAGTTCCATAGAGGAACGGTTCCAGATTGGAACATGAGAGGTGGTGAAAACAATGGACCTTGGCGCTGTATTGAGAGCGGCGAGGGAACGAAACGGACTATCTCAAGAGGAACTTGCAAATAAGTTAAATCGTTCTCGGACTTGCATTACTAAATTTGAAAACAACGTGAAAGAAATCAAGTGGTCAGAAGCTATCAAGTGGGGAAGATTAACCAACGCTCAAGACTTAATCATAGGAGCAATGTTGGCGGTAGACCCTGTAAAGGTAGCGCATTTAATTGAAACACTTACACCATATGTAGGCTTTATATCATTATTCAGATAGGAGGTTTTCCAATGTCAGAAGTTCATTACAAGTGTGATTTATCGGTAAAAAATAACCCGGTAACAGTCAACGTATTCAGCGAAAAAGAACTTGAGTACTCGGAGTTAAAAAAGCGTGCTAAAGAAGAAGGAATCGCATTTATGCAGCACACATTCGAACAATTGGTTACAGAGGATGATGTCATACCAGTTGGTTACTCGAAGGGGCTGTTTGAATGACGAAAGATCAAATAGACACCATAAGTAGCACTGGTGCCGTGTTATTTCTTATCAGTCTAGCAATCTATTTTATGAAATATGCACCATTAGGAGGGTGAAATCATGGCAGTGAATGAAGTGGCAGGCAATATTGAAACGCACCTATGTACTTACAGTTTATTAAAAGAATGGTTAGTACAAAACGCAGATGCTGAGCTCATTGATATTAAGTATTCAGCAGATGAAACAGAAGATATGGTTCTTGTTATTTATAGAAAGGAGGAATAATCGTGACCATGCATGACTTAAACAACCAAGTAAAGACAATCAAAAAGTCTATGTTGAAAATGCAAAATTACATGATGGATATGGCTCAGGCATTGGAAGAGGTGGAAGATCAAATCGAATATTTAGAAGATAAGGAAATGCAAGATTTTGAGGATCAATGCAGAGCAGACGAAGAAAAATCCGATCAGCTGGCGGGCTAATCGGACAGTTAGAAAAACATTCATAACTTAATTATATGCGATTATAACTAATTATTCAATGGAGGGTTTTGCATGAAAAAACTAGAGTTGGTTCAACTAAATCTTAAAAACTTCAAAGGTATCAAGGCTTTCACACTTGATGCTAATGGTGAAAGCAAAGATGTATTCGGAGATAACGAAGTAGGTAAAACAACCTTACCTGATGCTTTTAATTGGCTCTTCTTTGATAAAGATAGCAACAACAAAAAAGATTTTGCTATCAAGACCTTAGATGAAGATAACAACGAAATACACGGACTTGATCACGAAGTATCTGCAACGATCAATGTCGATAGAAAACCTACTATTTTTCAGAAGATTTATAAAGAGAAGTGGACGAAAAAGAAAGGGTCTGCTCACAAAGAATTCACAGGCCACACGACAGATTATTTTATTGATGAAGTTCCGGTAAAACTCAAAGAGTACAAGGATAAAGTAGGCGAGATCTTAGATGAAGAATCGTTCAAACTCCTAACCAATCCAGCCTATTTTAATGAATCGCTAAAGTGGGGAGAGCGAAGGGAAATTCTACTCGAGGTATGCGGTGACGTATCGAATGAGGATGTTATTGCTTCTGATAGAAAGCTCTCTAAACTCTCTGACATTCTAGGTGACAAGAGTATAGACGACCTTAAAAAGATCATTGCAGGTAAGAAGAAAGAGATTAATAAGCAATTAGATATCTTGCCAGCTCGTATTGATGAAGTGCAGCACAATCTTCCAGACATTAGCGGACTAAGTGAGCATGGTTTGAAAGAAGAAGCTGCCGAATATCAAGAGAAGATCCAAGCGAAAGAAGATGAAATATCTCGTATTCGTAATGGATCAGAGGTTGCTGAGAAACAGAAGCAATTAAGCGAATTAGAAACTGAGTTAAACACCATTAAAAACAGTCATGATTCTGACAACAGAGAAAAGATTGTTGCTAAGGATCAAGAGTATTACAAGATCAAGAATCTACGTGATGATATAGAATTCCAGATTACAAGTGCTGATCGAAAAATAAAAATGAACGCAAACACTGCTAACGGTTTAGAGAAACAAAAAAAAGAACTCGCTGACCAATACTACCAAGAAAAAGAGAAAGAAATGCCTGAACATGATGATAGCGAATGTTCTGCATGCGGACAAGCGCTACCAGTGGAACAAGTAAAGGAAGCTCATGAAAAGGCTCTAGCATCGTTTAATCGCAAGAAGTCAGAACGAATGGAACACATCATGTCACAAGGCAAGCAGTTGAAAGAAAAGATTGCTTTTTATGACGATGAGAACGAAAAAATACTTACCACTATCGAAGAAAGCAAACAATCAGTAGAGAACTATGACAAGCAACTAGAAGCCCTCCAACAAGAGATAAACGACATTAAGACTAATACTACTAGCATTGATGAAAACCCTAAATACAAGGAATTACAGTCTGATATTTTG
Organism: Salipaludibacillus sp. CF4.18; assembly: GCF_051262595.1. Taxonomy (NCBI): domain Bacteria; kingdom Bacillati; phylum Bacillota; class Bacilli; order Caryophanales; family Bacillaceae; genus Salipaludibacillus; species Salipaludibacillus sp. CF4.18. The sequence goes on along the minus strand of NZ_JBIMEV010000026.1, from coordinate 38,499 downwards.
AATGTGAAATCATCCATCAACGAATTACAATCATCAACTATTGGTAATACGAATCAGGCGAAAGAAGAGCTGCAGACTCTAACGGAAGAGAAAACAGCAGTAACGCTCAATCTCAATAAATTTGAACAGCACAAGCAATCTAAAACTCGTATCAAAGAGCTGACTGATCAGGAACGTTCACTCTCTAAAGAATACGAGAAATTAGAAGCTGAGTTATATCTCTCAGAAGAGTTTATCCGTACAAAAGTTTCTCTCCTGGAAGAGAAGATCAACAGCAAATTCAAGTATGCCAGGTTCAAGTTGTTTGAAACTCAGATCAATGATGGACTGAAGGAAACATGTGAAACCCTATATAAAGGCGTTCCCTATTCTAAAGGGTTGAACAACGCTTGGAGAATCAACATTGGCTTAGACATTATTAACACTTTATCAGAACACTACAACTTCTCAGCGCCAATCTTTATAGATAACCGAGAAGCAGTTACCAAGTTAATTGATACAGAAGCACAAACGATTAGCTTAATTGTCTCTGAAAAAGACAAGCAGTTGCGAGTCGAAACATCAAAAGAAATGGAGTTGGTTTAAGTGACAGAGAAAAATGAAGTAGCTGTAAGAACTAGTTCGGAAAGATTTCTAAATAATGTTCAAACACAATTTTCAACAGAGGCAGGTAGTCCGATTGCTTTCTCTCCTTATGAAAAACAACTAGCACAACATTTATTTTTGAAACTTGATTCTGTACTAAAAGACTTAGAAGCGAAACGAGTGAAAAACGGGGAAAAGAAATCTCCTTACGATTGGCACAATGTCAACATGCGAAAACTTTCTTTAGATGCTGTGCATTCTGTCCAATTAGGTTTGGATGCTCTGATCCCTAACCACATCCATCCTGTACCTTATTTCAACGGTAAAGAGAAGAAATATGACCTTGATCTACGTGTCGGTTATGTCGGTAAAGCTTACTACAGAATGGAAGCTGCAGTAGATAAACCGAAAGATGTCATTCTCGAACTTGTACATGAAACAGACAAATTTAAACCTATCAAAAAGTCACTAGGAACTTCTACTGAATCTTACGAATTCGAAATCACTAATGCATTTGAGAGAGGAAAGGTTATCGGTGGATTTGGTTATCTTGTTTTTGATGATGAAACGAAAAATAAACTGATACTAGTATCAAAAGCAGATTTTGATAAATCAAAGAAGTCAGCTCAAAGTCAAACGTTCTGGAATAACCACCCTGAAAAAATGCAATTTAAAACACTAGTTCATCGAGTAACCGAACATTTGAAAATTGATCCCAAAAAAGTAAACGCCTCATACCTTCACATGGAAAACAAGGATGAAGAGGAATCTGTCAGACGTGAAGTCAATGAAAATGCTAACCAAGAAATTTTAGATGTTGAATCTATGCCGGATCCTGAACCACCTAAACAAGAGAAGCAGCCAGAACCACCAAAAGAAGAACCAAAAAAGAATGAGAAAGAACCTGAACAGCAATCACTCTATGACTCTTTCGAAGAAACGGAAAAAGCATTGGCAAACGATAAAGCCGAAGGTGATGATCCTTTCTGATGATCCAGATTAAAACCCTAGCTTCTGGATCGAAGGGAAACTGCTACCACGTAACAGATGGTAGTACCTCCCTTCTCCTTGAGGCTGGAATCCCATTCAAAAACATTCGTAGAAAGCTAGACTTCCAAACTAGCGACATTGAAGGATGCTTAATCACCCATGAACATCTTGACCATTGTAAAGCTGTCTCAGATGTTATGAGAGCCGGAATAGATGTTTATATTTCAGAAGGTACAACGAAGCAAATTGAAGCTACTGGACACAGAATTAAGACCATTAAATCTAAAGAGTCGTTCAAGATTGGAACATGGACGATCATGCCCTTTGATGTGGAGCACGATGTATCAGAACCACTAGGATTTCTACTCGTTAATCAAGCAGGAGAAAAGCTGTTATTCGCTACAGATACTTACTATATTCGATACAAATTCAAAGGCCTTACTCATTTATTGCTTGAGTGTAACTACAGTATGGATATTTTAAACGAAAAGATTGCTGAAGGCTCATTGGATTCATTTAGGAAAAAACGTCTAATACGCTCACATTTCAGCCTTGAGAACGTCAAAGAGTTCCTAAAAGCGAATGACCTATCAAAAGTACAAGAGATCCATTTGCTCCACTTGTCAGATTCTAATTCAGATGAAGGTAGATTCAAGCGTGAGATACAGGAGTTGACCGGAAAGCTTGTGATTGTATGAGGATAACGATACCGGAGTTTTACGTACTAGCAGCTAAGAACAGTCAGAACCCTAAACAAACATTTAAACGCTATGTAGATGCCTATCTAGTGCACAATTACAACGGTTATTACCTAGTCAAATGGGAACAACGTGAAGCGATTATTGAGAAAAAATAACAAATAATACCAAGCTAAGAAACAAATGAAAGGAAAGAGGGTGAGGTGATTGGCTAGACCGATTAAACAAGGACTTGAATTCTTTTCACTGGACGTAAAAATGGACGATGAAACAGAGCTTATAGAAGCTGAACATGGTCATAAAGGATTCGTTATTTTAATTAAGATGTTCCAGAAGATTTATTCAAATGGTTACTTCCTTAATTGGAACGAGAAGCAACAGATACTATTCAGCAAGAAGGTTTCCGTCGACACAAACGAAGTTACTGACATCATAAACGATTGTGTGAAGTGGGACATATTCAATTCTGATCTATATGAAAGATTTGGAATACTCACTTCAAGACGGATTCAAGAACATTATGTGCGCTCCACTTACAAGCGTTCAAAAGTCGAAATGATAGAGGAATATTTGCTCATTGACGTTTCAGATGCCAAGAACGTAACGACAAGTAGAGTTTCCGATGTCAGAAACTCAGATACAACTATAGTTACTGATGACGAAAGTACACACAGTACAGTACAGGATAGTACAGTACAGAACAGTAAAGAAGATAAAGAGAATAGTAGTAGTAGCGAATTTGAAAATCCTTTTGAATTCTTCCAACAAAATATTGGAGTACTGAAACCAATCGTTTCTCAATCGATAGCAGAATGGTGTGAAGATCTATCAGATGAAATGGTCACAGCCGCTATGATGATCGCTGTAAAAAACGGAGTGTATAAATTCTCCTATGCAGAAACGATCTTGAAAGAATGGAATAACAACAATCTCAAGACCATAGATGATGTTCGTGCTTATGAAGAAGAGAAGAAAGCTAATAAGGATCAAAAAACTAGAATCAACGGGGCTCGTTGGAATCAACCTCAAGAAGTTCCTGTACCAAAAGCTTTAACCGAATCACAGGAAATTAATTCTACGCCAGAAGAAATGTCAAAAGCGAAAGCTGAGGCTGATAAGTATAAACGGATCTTGGCTGAGAAGAAAAAACAAAGGATTGGATAGTAGCAAGCGATATTTGATTAGAGTTCTCCCCAAAAATAAAACCAGAATTTCAAAGAGGACTGTTAATATTTGTAATGTTTATTCTTTATTTAAGTTTCGGTTGCTAATTTCGCTTTCTAGAAACAATAAAAGATCTTTCAAAAGATCATGCTCGTTCACCTTACTTTTCACCAAATATGATTTAGTGCTTTTAAATAGGCAAATTATTTCATGATCAGTTAAAATTTTAAAATTAAAATTCTCGAGATCCATTGTTATCACCTCCCTCCTAAAAAGGGGAGGACAATCAAAATATTACACCTATACATTCGAAAAAATGTCGTATTATGTAAACTTGTGAAATTCAGAATAATATACCTATACAGATAGGGTTAATTCGTAAATTTTATGGATCAATGCAAAATGACAGGAGAGATTACCTAATGCTACTACGTAAATACGCAAGCCGAGAAGCTGAACGGCAACGGTTGATAGCCGAACTAATGATGCAAGGTTTCACTGAATCAAGGGATGGACAAGCTTTATCATGTCTTTCCCTCAGTGATCTGGAAACGGAGTATGTGAATGAGGGTATAATAAGCGAGCGCTATAAATAAGTGCTCGCATCAAAAATTCTAGTAATGTTTAACGAAAGCTGTACCGACAATAATTAACAAAATAAATAAGACTACAATTAACGCAAAACTAGAGTCTTTTTTACATCCATAATCACTCATTAGTAAAACCCCCTTTCGATAGGGATAGTACATCATATGTAATAAGGTTAAAACGGTGTAGTTAATTGCGGATAAGTAAAAAAACAATCGAATTAATCATGGACAAATGAGGAAGGCATTGGCTTGTTTTTATGAAAAAGTGATTTCAAGTAATAAAAAAACAAAGCGCTACATGCGATAGCGCTTTGAAGGAAATTAGTATCCTTGGTAATAAGGTGGTCTGTATGGTGGTCTGTATGGTGGATAGTATGGTGGGTAGTACGGTGGGTAATATGGTGGATACGGTGCGTAATATGGTGGTAATAACCACCACCAGGGAAATCTTGGTCTATGAAAAGGTGCATATTGCGTTTGATATTGTCGTTCTAGGCTATCTGAATTTTGATAAACTTCATCATTTTGATTATGGATCTCGTTTGTATAATTATCGTTATACATAAGATTCCTCCCAATTAGTTAGTCAATTAAATAATATGCATTTTTTATTATTTTGGGTATGTCTCTTATGTAAATGGGCTTATAAAAATTCCATTTCATTCAACCATTTTTGAGAATAAGCATTCCGAGTAAACTCTGAAAGGAGCCGATCTTATGCCAATAAAAGAGTCAATCCGAGAAGGTGGAGTAAGGTTCAACAGATCATTTTTAGAAGCATTGATTAGAGATATCAGAATGAACGGAAGTTGTTACGTCTCCAATCGTCATATGGCTCGAAAGATTGATACAGAAAATCCTAACATCGATGTTGAATATCTCACGGAGGAAAATATCTTTATTTGCAGATATATCAGTCCGGTGGAAGAGGGTGCGAAATGAAACGAGTGTATAAGGGGTTGTTTGCTCAGTTACAACAGGAACGAAAGCAAACAGAAGCGTGGTCAAGGTACATGATCGAACGATTGAAATTAGCGGAACGTGAGCGTGATGAAATGAAGGTGATTTATGGAGATCAAGTGCAGCTATCCATCAAACAGTTTAATGAAATTCAAAGGCTGAAAGCTCGTGAATGAGGTTGAAATAATCCCGTCAACTAATAGTTTACATGGTGACATAGTGGTTTATTACATGCCAGTTAATGAAATTGATCGTATGTATCCAAAGAGAAAGAAAACAGAGGAGGAGAAACGTAGAGATCAACAGTTGCTTAAGAGTGCTAGGATTTCAAATAGCATGGCAGAACGTATGGGATGGTGGCAAGGGTAAGAAGCAATGGAATAAACGAAAAACCGCCCCTCTCAGGACGGCTAGTAACTGGTTATTGCTAGTATATCATGAAATACCTTGGGAGGGGTCTTTATGAATATGAGAATGAAAGACTTGGAAATTAATAGTGAAACTGGTAGGATTGAACTAGACACAAAAAACTATGCTAAACCTGTTATTATTATGATTTCTGATGGTAAAGCAAAACAAACGGTTCTTCCTGATCACGGAGAGACAAAGGTAATTACACATCAGGGGAAGTTAAAACGGGTGAGGTTTGATGAGGGGGAAGAGTTTTGATTACTACACTAATAGGCGCTGGTATTAATGGTGCTGTATTGTTGATATTGGTTTTTTTAAACAGAAGTAAAGAAATCAAATTGGAACAATTAAAAAATGATCTATCGATGGAAAAAGAAATATTAAATCAGAAACGAGAGTTATACTCTCAATTTGCAAAATATTTGAATGTCTTTGTAAATGATAGATATGTCGGAGATGAACTGAAGATGAATAAAAAGAAATTATTAGAATCATATGATCATTTATGGCTATGGGCAAATGAAGAGTTGTTGAAAAATATAAGCCTCTTTTTTGATACTTTGGTTAAAAAAGAAAATGGACAATTTATTAGTGATGATGAAATAAAAAGTTTGCATAGAGAAATTATTATTTCTTTGAGAAAAGATCTAGGAGTTAAAACAGTATCCATTGATAAAGAAGATTATAAATTTATTTCCTTTAGGTAACTGAAAGTTTTACCACTAGAGGTTGCAGGGATATTAAAGTATTTAAGCTATAATTGTGAGGTTTGATGGGCGAGTATACTTTTAATTGAGGAGTTGTAGAACATGAGAATTCTGATTGAAACACTTCTTAAGCACTATCATTATTTTTATAATAATGATTCTAAGCCCAGCGATCAAAAGGTTGGTAATATTATTAAAAATGAAATTCCAGAGAAAATGATGACTTTATTAAACCTAGATAATCGAAAGTTTAAAGTAGAGGGCTCATATGGGATTGGGAACAAAACGAAAACTCCATGGATTTCAATTTTTGACAAAGAAATTACTGAAGGTGCTCGAAAGGGTTTTTATGTAGTTTTTTTGTTTAGAGAAGATATGAGTGGATTTTATCTTTCACTAAATCAAGGAACTACTTATTTAGCTAAAAAATTTAAAGGTAATAAACCTAGAGAGAAAATGATAGACGTAGCCCAAAATTTACGCCAGGAGTTGGATTTCTATAGTAATGAATTTACTGAGTCCTTTATTGATTTAAGGTCTAAAACCGACAATGCTAAAAACTATGAAGCTGCAAATATATATTCGAAATTTTATGATGTTAATAACGTACCAGACAATAATGAGTTGGTATCAGATATATTAACTCTACTTGAAGGGCTTTATGAAATTAAAAAATTCATAGGAACTAGAGAGTTCGATATAGTAATAGATGATTTAATATACAAGGGTGAAGTTGAAGATACTAAGTATCAACAAGAAATACTTATCTCTAAGCCCAGTAAAACAAATGAAGTACCTCAAACAGTGGGGAAAAAAACGAGTAAAAGCAAAAGTGGGGGATGGACGAGAGACCCTTCAAAAGCAAAAGAAGCATTAATAAAATCAAACTATAGTTGTGAAATTGAAAGCTCACACCTCACATTTATCTCATCGATTACTAATGAAAACTTTCTTGAGGCACATCACCTGGTCCCAATGAATGCGCAAGGTGAATTTAATGTCGGTCTTGATGTACCTGGTAATATAGTTAGCCTTTGTCCAAATTGCCATCGTAAAATACATCATGCAACTTCTAAAGAAAAGAGGGATATTTTAATAGATATGTTTAATAAGAGGAAAACTAATTTGCGTAATTTTGGTATAGATATAGAGATTGATAAATTAATAAAATTATACGGTATAAGCTAATTAATAAAAAGTAAAGGTTATGAGCCGAGATTAAGTATGGAGTAACTTTCAGAAATTTTAAATAACAATTACTATCATTATGATCATATTTCGGGAAATTATTATAGAAATTTATACAGAATTGTAAAATTCATTAATGATTTAGCACTGAAAGAAAATGATAAGAAAAATTATCTAGATACAAAATCATTACTTATCATAGTAAGTTAAAAACGTGAAAGTAATTTGGAGAATATTTATGAATGATATGAAAGGGAGAGGATCCATTGGAAATACTATTATCTATTATTTCGCTGTTAACTATTACTATATCCCTATTTTTAATGCGATTTAAAAAGTTAAAAATAAATATTAAGGTACAATCAAATTTTAGAGAATTAGAAAAGATGAAAAAAATAATAGAGGAAAGTTGGTCAAGTACTTCCAAAACTATTAATAGTCCTTTTGAAAGGGTAAGAAATCCTATACAAAAAGCTTATGGAAAAATGGTGTTGATTTCTAACAAATCATTATTTGTCTTAGTTCAACAATTACTTATTCAAGAAATAGAGAAGGATAAAAATAATAAAGAAAAGCATACAATTTCTGGATTGTTAGTTACGAAAAAAGCCCGTAGCAATACGAATTCTTTTTTATTATTAATTCTTTCTTTTTCAATTTATACTATTTTCTCAAGTATAACTGCAAGTGTAAATATCTATATTGTATTAATTATAGCGCTACTGATGATATTACTTTTTGTTAGACAAAGGATTTTAATGTACAGGATCAAAAGAGGATACTACGGAAGTTACGAATCTGAAGTACGTGAAATTTTAACTTTTCTAATTGAACATAATAATAAAGATGATTTCTTTGATGGAGATGATGTTAAAAGTATTTTTCCTGCCAAAGAAGAACTAGTTAATAATAATGAAAAATCGATTTTTGGCTGGGGTGGAGTTTATGGAAGATAAACTTAAAAACAAAATTTCACACATAGCTTTAAAGTCTTTAGATATTTTATTTGTTAATAATCCTTCTGGTACAGCGTTTGGGGTACTTTTAGGAGTTTGTATATGGGTAGTGTTTGACATATTCTTGCCTATTTTACAAGAATCTACTAACCTTAAACTTAATAGAAATATATGGGAATGGATGATCGTAGGCGCAACAAGCATGAATGGGAAAAAAATATTTTTTCCTAAGAAACTTCCAAAAGAGGTTGAAGTGGGTCTAAGCTATATAAGAGAGGCTAAATTAGATGGAGCACAGGCATGGCAGATTCAACAGATGCATATAAACCTATACAATAAAATGATTGAAAATATGGACATTAATGATAGTACTGATAAATATCTTAAACAGCTAAAAAAGAGAAAAGGCCAAAAAAGTTAACCTACCAGCCCACTGGAGGACGTTAAGAATGACGGGTATCCGTTTATTCTGGCGTCCTCTTTTTATTTTACGAGGAGGGATCGTTTACATGAACAGAAAAGAGATTGAGGACATAATCAGTGCTTACCGTTTGATGAAAAGAGAGATTGACAGGCTAGATGATTTAATAAGAGGTATTGGTAGTGGCGGAAGTTCAGGAAATAACGGCGTGGCTCCTTATGGTATAGAAGCTACGATGCCAAGAGGGTCAAAGGGGATTAGTCAAAGTGAATTAGATCAACTGGATAGAAGAGAAAGAAAATTACTTACTCGCATGAGAAAGTATCAGGATAAAGTTGATTTTGTGGAGTCAGCCGAGGAATTATTAGAAGATCCAATGCTACAGATTGTTTACAGCTGCATGATGGAGGGGCTGAGCTACCGAGCAATCGGCAAGCATATTGCAATATCAAGAGAACAAGTCAGAAGGTTGAGGGATGACATTATAAACCAATTGTGTCAAAACAACAATTTGTGTCAAAGTTGGCAGTATTTGAATCGCGAAAAACAATTAGTATAAACTGGAAGGGAGGTCGGCGAGGTTAAGTGCTTCTACCTTCCTCATACTAATACCGAGCGCCATTACTAGTTATCTAGTGGTGGCGTTTTTCACTTGATTTTTGTTCACAGGTCTTACATAGGAACGACAGCGTTATGCGGTTCCTGTCCTGTGAAGAGGAAGCAAAGAGAGGGATGGTAAAGGTGCGAATTGAAAAAAGAAAAATAAACGATGTAATCCCTGCAGAATACAATCCAAGAAAAGATTTAGCGTCTGGAGACAAAGAGTACGAAAAAATAAAGAGAAGTATCGAAACGTTCGGTTATGTTGATCCGATTATTGTGAACGAGAGAACTGGAGCGATTGTCGGAGGGCACCAAAGGATAAAGGTGTTAAAGGATTTAGGTTATAAAGAAATAGAAGTGTCTGTGGTTGATTTAACCGATGAAAAAGAAAAGGCATTAAATGTGGCATTAAACAAGATCAGCGGTGACTGGGATACAACTTTATTAAAAGATTTACTACAGGATCTGGACGATGGCGATTTTGATATGGGATTAACCGGGTTTGATATGGATGAAATAGAGGATATGATGACACAATTTCATGTTGAAGATGAAGTGAAAGAGGATGACTTCGATATTGAAGGGGCAACAGACGAGGCGAGTGAAAATACAAAGTCAAGAAGTGGAGAGGTTTGGCAACTCGGAAATCATAAGCTAATTGTCGGTGATGCTACGAAAGAGAATGACATGCTGGCTCTTTTAGGAGATAAACAAGCAGACATGGTATTCACTGACCCACCGTATAACGTCGATTATGAAGGTGGCACTGGATTAAAGATTAAGAATGACAAAATGGATAATGATGTGTTTTATCAATTCCTTTTAGATGCTCATAAAAATATGTATAACGTGACAAAGCCTGGAGGCGCTTTATATGTCTGTCATGCTGATTCAGAAGGAGTTAACTTCCGTAGGTCCTTTGAAGATTCGGGATTCTTATTAAAGCAATGTCTAATATGGGTTAAAAACCAGTTAGTTATGGGTAGGCAAGATTACCACTGGAAACATGAGCCGATCTTATACGGATGGAAGCCTGGAGCCAGTCACAATTGGTACGTGGGAAGAAAAGAAACGACAGTACAAGAGCTTCCTGTTGATTTATCGGTTGAAACTAAAAAAGATCACTCCATCCTAACGGTCAATAATGGGATTAATAATGTTGTGATAAAAGTAAAAGATTTTGAAATCATTCATGATGGAAACGATGAAACAACGACGATATGGAGAGTTGAAAAGCCACACAGGAATGCGGATCATCCAACGATGAAACCTGTTCGTCTATGTGCCAGAGCTATTTCTAATTCCACAAAGCCTGGCGACATTGTTCTGGATCCATTCGGTGGAAGTGGATCAACGTTGATTGCTTGCGAACAAACGGGGAGGCACTGCAGGATTGTAGAATTTGACCCTATTTATGCTGATGTGATCATTAGAAGGTGGGAAGAGTTGACGGGAATGGAGGCGATCAATATCTCATGAAAATAATAAAAAGGGATAGAGGTGGGGGCGAGGTGAATACCCCGATAATGGGGAAGGTGATCTTATGGCAAAAGGGAAGTATCATAAATGGCTCACTGTTGAGGGACAGACGCTTTTAGAAGGTTGGGCTAGGAATGGCCTATCAGATGAGCAGATCGCTAAAAACATGGGCATTGCTGTTCGCACGTTGTATGTTTGGAAAGACAACCATCCTCAGATTATGCTCCTTAAAAAAGGGGAAGGAAGTTGCAGACTTTGAAGTCGAGAACGCTTTATATAAAAGGGCGCTTGGTTATGACTACGAAGAAGTGAAAACGCACATTGAAGAGGTCGATGGGAAGAAGAAAAAGAAAGTAGAAAAGACACACAAGCACATCCCAGCTGATGTTACAGCTCAGATATTTTGGTTAAAGAACCGGACTAATAAATGGCGTAATAAAGATAATATTGAAGTCGAAAAGATCAAAGCGGAAACCGAGTTAATCAAGGAGAAAACAAAAGCAGAAGTTGCTAAGCTAGAGAAAGAGCTAAAAACAGATACTAAAACAGAGGATAAGCTGAAAGAATACTTTGAAGCTCTAGGTGGTGCTTTCAGTGAAGAATAACCTAGATTCTATTTACACAGAGAAGCAGCAAACTATCTATAAACGATGTGTGAATGATGATTGGTTTATGCTAATTAACCATGGTGCTAAACGCAGTGGTAAGACGGTCCTTAACAACGATCTATTTTTACAAGAATTAATTCGAGTGAGGAAAATCACTAATAAACTAGGCATCGAAAAACCTATGTATATTGTATCTGGCGCCACCCTAGGGACCATTCAAAACAACATTCTTACTGAGATATCTAATAAGTATGGGATTGAGTTTAAGTTTGATAAGCATAATAACTTTTATTTATTTGGTGTTTATTGTGTACAAGCTGGACATTCATCGATTGCTCATTTAGACAAGATTAGAGGGATGACGGCTTTTGGTGCTTATATAAATGAAGGTTCGCTCGCTAACGAAATAGTATTCGATGAAATTAAATCTCGTTGCTCTGGTGAAGGGGCAAGGATCCTAACAGATACTAACCCAGACCATCCAGAGCATTATCTCAAGAGAGATTACATTGACAATCCAGATCCTAGCATCATTTCCTATCAATTCAGACTGGATGATAACACTTTTCTATCAGAGCGTTATAGAAAGAACATTCGAGGCACAACGCCAAGTGGCATGTTTACAGAAAGGAACATAGATGGGCAATGGGTGAGTGCTGATGGTGCTGTTTATAAAGACTTTGATCAGAGAATCCATTATGTAGATCATGAGGAAATCAAGGCGATAAATTTCAAAACGTACTTTGCTGGAGTTGACTGGGGTTACGAACACTTTGGCTCAGTTGTAGTCCTGGGAGTAAGTGACAAAGGTCTTGTTTATGTAATTGAAGAACACGCTAAGCAGCATGAAGAGATTGACTACTGGGTGAAGGTGGCCAAAGGTGTCAAAGAACGTTATGGAAACATTAACTTCTATTGTGACACAGCTAGACCGGAACATATCAAACGATTCAGAAGAGAGAAGTTAAGAGCAATAAACGCTGATAAATCTGTCTTATCTGGAATTGAAGCAGTTAGCAGCTTCTTTAAAACAGGTAGGTTAAACGTCGTGAAAGATAAAGTGGATCGCTTCAGACAAGAAATTTACATGTACGTCTGGAATAAGAAGTCCGGGGAGCCAGTGAAAGAATGGGATGACGTTCTCGATGCATTACGCTATGCAATATATACCCATTACAAGAAAGAGTTCTTGAGAGGGAAGAGGTGAGACAATGCAAAGCTTAATACAACAGATTAAAATAAATGGTATTAGCTCTGATCTTATTAAAGAAATGATTGACCAGCATAACAACGATCGAAAGCGAATGATTAAACAGTATGAACGTTACAAAGCAGAGGTTGGAGGCGTGCCGATCCTCTCACGCAAACCTGTAGAGTATGAGAATTTTGAAACAGGAACCTTCAAGCGTATTGATAACAAAGTAAACAACAAATTAAACAACGCCTTTGATGCCGAGATCGTAGATACAAAGGTTGGATATATGTTCGGACACGCTATCAGTTACGAGATTGATGCTGAAGATGATGAAGAGTCAGACAAGGAAACGCCACTTCAAACAGAGGTAGGCGTTTTTAATATGCGTAATAACTTAGAGGACGAGGATTCCGAGTGGGGAAAGAGAGCAGCTATTTGTGGTTACGGTGCTAGGCTTGCCTACATTGATCCTGAAGGAAATGAACGAGTAAGGAACGTTAACCCATGGGAAGTGTATATCCTCTCAGAACGTAACATTGCAGAGCCGACATATGGACTCCGTTATTATTCGATCGGTAAAGAGGATCAAGGAGACTTATACCAAGCTGACTTCTATGACGAGGACGGTATATACGAATTTCGTCAAAAGTCTGCAGGCGGTAATTTTGAGTTAGTGGATATCTCAGAGCATTTATTCGATCACTGCCCTTTGTTTGGATTACCAAACAACGATGAGTTAAAAGGGGATGCGGAGAAGGTATACAATCTTATTGATGCGTATGACCGATCATTATCTGATGCTAATAACGAGGTTGAGCAGTATCGATTAGCTTATCTCGTATTAACCGGCATGGTTGCCGATGATGAAGCAATGGATGAAGCGAATAGGAGAGGTATTCTTGAGCTCATGGATGACAAAGAGAAGGTCCATTATCTTACTAAAGAAATCAATGATCAAATGATCGAGAATCACCTTGATCGAGCAGAGGAAAACATTTTACGTTTCTCTAAATCGGTTAATTTTTCCGATGAATCATTCGGAACGAGCGTTACAGGTGTTGCCATGAAATATAAGTTGATGGCATTAGAAAATAAATGTATTACGATGGAGCGCAAAATGACAACAGCTCTCCGTTATCAGTTTAAGGTGTTATGTTCTGCGTGGGCGAAGCGTGGCAAGTGTAAACCAGAGGATTACCTAGCCTTCACGTTCCAGTTCACGCGTAATTTACCAGTTAACATACTGGAAGAGGCACAAACGCAAATGGCTCTAAAAGGAAACGTATCTGAACGGACTAGATTAAGTCTTCTGTCATTCATTGATGATGTTATGGATGAAATTAAACGTATGGAAGTTGAAAACGAGGGTGAACTTGACCTTGATGACGATCTAGGCGGTGATGATGGTGGCGACGAAGGAGGAACAGAATAGACTCCGAGATTTAGCGCTAGATCAATTAGAAAGTGAGTTCGAAAAGGAACTCATTAGGAACTTTCAGACTGCTTTAAAAGAAATCCGTGGGAAACTTGCTATTGCCTACGAGAAAACAGATGGTAGCTGGATTGAAATGCAACGTTATAACCGTCTGACAAAGCTAGAAAAGGACATAGGAGACGAAGTTCGCAAGCTGACAGGCAGAAACGCCTTAACGCTTCAAAAGTCTCAGAGACAGTTGTTTGAAGAGTCTTATTATCGTTCTGCTTATATTCTATCGAATGAGGTTAAATCAGATCTTGGCTTTTCTGTCCTTAATAGAGAGTTGATTGATAGAGGGATTGAAAATCCTTTGGATCGTGTGGGATTCCTGCAGCGTAACCGAGATAATCAATCGAGACTCACTAGGCAAATGAGAGAGCAGCTTACTCAAGGACTGCTACAAGGAGAAGCTTATGGAACCACAGCAAAACGTCTCAAGAAAAGAATGGATATAGGCGCTAGAAATGCCCTAACTATTGCACAAACAGAGAATCACAGGGTTAGGGGAAAGGCGAGACTTGATGTGATGGAAGAAGGGAAAGAGCTCGGTATAACTCTTAAAAAGCATTGGTTATCTACAGTTGACGGAAGTACGAGAGATAGCCACGCAAATGCCGATGGTCAAGAAGTCGATATCGATAAGCCTTTTAAAGTAGATGGCGAAAAATTGATGTATCCTGGCGATCCGGCTGGCAGTGCTGAGAACGTTATTAAATGTCGTTGTACCATGATAGAGATAGTTGCAGGGTTCGAACCAAAATATAGAAGAGTGCGAGACGTTGGCATAACCGAATACAAAACGTATAACGAATATTTAGAAAAAGGGCTGATTAAATCATGAATGATCAAATCGCTAAGAAAATAGCAAGTGAACTAAAGCTCATTCGTATTGCATTGGAGAACTTCACTGGTACTGGTCAGAATGTTGATAAGGAAATGGATCAATACGAGGAACATAGTAGACCGCAAGCTAATGATAGGGTGACTATAAGGTAAAAGGAGGTGATCCTATATCTCGGTTCGCTACTCCGTAATGTAGCCGTAATAAGGAATACCACGCTTCTCATGAGACTTGAGAGGCGTTTTATTATGCCAAAATAAAGAACTTTATGGCTCGTACATGAAGGTCTTAGGAGGAATAAATAATGACATTAGAAGAGATCAAAGCATGGCTAGAAGAGAACAAAGAATCAGATGAAGTGAAAACGTACTTAGGAGAACTTAAACAGCCTACTAGAGAGAATGTAGAAGGGTTCCTTGATACGGAAGAAGGTAAGAAACTTTTACAACCGCGTATGGATCAGAACTTTACTAAAGGTCTGAATACGTGGAAAGAAAAGAACCTAGATAAGTTAATCGATGATGAAGTGAAGAAAAAGAATCCTGATAAAACACCAGAACAGAAAGAATTAGAAGAATTGAAGCAACAATTTGAGCAAGAAAAGAAAGAACGTAACAGGGAAGCTTTGAAAAACAAGGCTCTTACTGTTGCCGATGAAAAGAAGCTACCAAAAGGGATCCTTGATTTTTTTATTGCAGAGGATGAGGACGGCACAACTGCCAACCTTACCAAGCTAGAAGAAGAGTATAACAAAGCCGTTCAAAGCGCTGTAGACGAGAAATTCAAGGCAAGTGGTAAAGAGTTCAAGCAAGGTGGTAGCGATAATAAAGCATCGACTACCGACATTTCCAAGCTAGCGAAAGAAGCTAGTATCAGAGATTAATAAAAAGGGAGAGATTCACATGACAAAGCAATTTAAATCATTCTTACCATTAAATATTCAGCACTTCGCATTCAATCCAGATAACGTTCTATTGTCTGATGCACGTACAGGGGCTATCCCTTCCGAGCAAGGAACACTCGTTTTAAAAGAGGTTATGCAAAACTCAGCAATCATGCAACTTGCTCAATATGAGGAAATGACGAAGCCTAAAAAGAAATTCTCATACCTTGCTGACGGTCCAGGCGCTTATTGGGTCGGAGAAGGTAAGAAGATCCAGACATCTAAGGCTACTTGGTTAGAGGCTGAAATGAAAGCAAAGAAAATTGGGGTTATCCTTCCAGTTTCTAAGGAATTCTTAGCTTATTCCGTTACTGACTTCTTCAATTCGATTCGACCAATGATCGCGGAAGCTTTCTATACTAAATTTGACCAAGCCGGTATTTTCGGTAATGACTCTCCGTATGCTGCAGGTGTTTCTGTGTGGGAAAAGATCATTGCTTCTGGTAACACGATTGAAGAAGGTTCTACAGACAACCTATACCAAGATCTTAACGCTTTGCTTGGACTTGTAGAGGATGACGACAACGATCCTAACGGTTTCGCATCTGTTAAACGTTATCGCCAGAAATTGCGCGGTGCTGTTGATGCACAAGGGAATCCGATTTTTAACACAGCGAATGGAGGGGCAGCTAACCAATTACTTGGTCTTCCTGTTGGTTACATTAACGGAAAATCATTTGATTACGAAAAGGCGCGTGTCCTTACAGGTGATTGGCAGTATGCGCGTTACGGTATCCTACAAGATATAAGCTATGCGATTTCCGAAGATGCTACTTTGTCAACGATTCTGGACGAAAATGGAGATCCTATTAACTTATTCGAGCGTGATATGTTTGCATTGCGTGCGACTATGCATGTTGGTTTCATGACGTTGAAAGATGGAGCATTCGCAGCGTTAACACCAGAAGTTGTGGTGTAAGTATTGTTTAGAGGGGCTTAATGCCTCTCTTTTTTTATAAAATTTTACTAGGAGGAATATCATGGATAAAATATTAGTTCAAAAAGGCGATAAGAAAATCAACGTTACAGAAAAGGCGTTTCGTGTGGTTTATAAAGATATGGGTTTCAAGGAAGTAGAAGAAGTTACTCCAGCTGATGGTCAAGATGGCGAAACTGAAGTTGATTTCTTTGAACTCTCAGAAGAAGAGTTAAAGAAGATAAATAACGATGACCTGAAAGCTTACCTTGATAAAGAGGAAATAGAGTATGGTCCTAAAGCTACGAAAGACGAGCTCATTGAAATCATAAAGGGGTGATTGTATGGCTATCACAGCCCCACAAGTACAAGCGGTATTAGGCTTCTCTAATAAAACCGAACAAATAGAAGCGTTGATCCCACTTATTGAAGGTCAGTTAGAAAATTATGTAGGCTGGACTGATTTTACCGTTATTCAAATGATCGGCTACCACCTTAATAACAAGATTGGCTATCAATCTGAGAGCCTGTCACGACATTCTGTATCGTTCCTAGATGATTATCCTCCAAGTATTACAAAGGGCATAAGGAGAAAGCTATGATAGCAATTACGCAAAAATACACATCAACTAGTGACGGTATGGGTGGAGAAACGCATGAGTGGGATGATTATTTGATGCTTGAGGGCACATTAGATCAGTTAAGTGGTGATGAAGTAATTGCCAGTGAAAAGGTCGGCACTTTATCCACTCATGTTTTTATCTATTTTGGAGTCGAAGACATTCAAAAAGAACATCGAATGCTCATAGAAGGAGAATTTTACAATATCAAAAACGTAGATAATCCGAACAATTTAGATAAACAACTTGAAATTCTACTCGAGTACACAGGTGTAAAAGTAGGTGCTACCAATGGTTAGTTTTTCATCTAATAAAAATGCTATTAAGAAACAGATTGAAGATGCAAATAAACGGATGTTGGAGTCAGTTGGTAAAGCTGGTGAGGGTTATGTGAAGTTAAATACCGCAGTGGATACAGGCGCGGTTCGTGATTCAATCAAATATAACGTAGATGATAAAGGTGTTTCGATAGGATCAACACTTACATCAGAAGACTACCCTATTTATTTAGAAAAAGGGACCAGTAAAATGGCAGCACAACCGTACATTTCAACAGGGATTATGAATAACCTTAATGCCTTGCGTGCTATTGCTCAAAGGAGTTATAAGCTATGAGGAATATAGCAACTGTTTTATTTCAGCAGATTAACCAGGCGCACTCTAATAGAACGTTTCAAGGTTTGGCTCCACAAACAATTACGTTATCTGATGGAAGTGTGGTCCCAACACCATACCCTTATGTCGTGTACAAGCTTCTGCCAATGTCCAACAGGGAAAGTGGACGTGATGACTATAACATAGAGGTGAGTTGCTGGGATAAGTCAACAGGAACGTCTCATGCAACAGTTATGGAGCTTGCCGAGAGAGTGAATGATAGTCTGTTAGAGTTTGCAAGCTTGGATGAACATAATCTTGTGGCCGTCAGTCGCCCAAATATCGGTTATGTTCCAGATCCAGATGCAGAAATTAAAAGATACGACGTAACCGCAATGATAAGAACATATAGGAGGTAGAGCGAATGGCTATAAAAACAAACGGATTACGTACTGAGACCGCGCAAAATCTAGTGTTAGATGCCGGGGCTATATACAAGAATTTAGAATATGACGAGTTAACTGGAGAGTTTACAGGAACTGCTCTAGGTGCTACGAGTGGTGGTAATGAATTTACTGCAGAGCTAGAGATTCGTGAATCTGAAATTGATGGAAAGAAAACAGGCGTGAAAGGTCTTGAGTTTATTGACTCTCACAACGCTCAATTAGTGGTTAATCTAAAGGAAGTTACTGCAGAAAACATCAAGTTAGGTATTGGTGCTGCAGACATTGATGATACAGATGAAAATTTTCAATTAATTACACCTCGTACTGTCTTTAAGCTAGATGATTATGTTGAGAATATCGCTTTTGTTGGTCGTTTAAGCGGATCGCAACGTCCTGTAGTTATAGTGATAGAAAATGCCTTATCGATGGAAGGGCTATCCTTGACAGCAGAGGATAACAACGAGGCGATTATCCCTATCACTTTTAAAGGGCACCTCGATTCAGAAGAAGCCGGGACTGATAAAGCGCCTTACAGAATCTATTATCCGAAAACACAAGTAGCATAAATGAATGAAGAGGGCTGATGCCTCTCTTTTTTAATTGAAGGAGGAAGGTCATGAGAAACCTGAAAAATACAGATCTATTTAAAGTGACACGAATTGTGAGAAAGACAGGATTTAAAAAAAGAATGTTAGAAATGGATGTTCCAAAGGACGAGAAAGGTAACCTTCTTGTCACGGACAATGAATACTGGATCATGCTTATCATGGAAGTGGTTGAAGGTATCCCGGATGCAGAAAAAGAATTATTCAAATTCTTAGCTGATGTTGCCGGGGTGAAGCAAGAAGAATTGGAAAATGATGAATTCGAAATTCTAGCAGAGTTAATTGAGCACTTTAAAGGGCAAGAAAAGTTTACAAATTTTTTGAAGCTAGCCTTCAATTCAGCGAAATAAGCGAGATAAAAATCATTGATGAATTAAGCACCAGGTATGGAGATATGAACTTTATCATGGAGCTTGATGCTGATTTATTCGTTGAATTAATAGGCGAGGCTATGAAGAAAAACACAGAAGATAAACTGTGGAGTAAGTGGTTAGTTGAGTTGCCTAATATGGACCCTAAAAAGTTTGTGCCGTTTGATAAATATGTAAAAATGCACACTGGTAATTCAAACGGTAGCAACGAAACGCCAAAAACAGAGGAAGAAATTCTGCAAGATGCAGATAACATATTGAAATCAATGAGCCGTAGTACATAGGCTCTTTTTTAATGCCTTTTTAAGAAAGAAGGTGAGAAAAATGCTCGAATTATTTAAGTTAGCAGGGCGTATCGATTTAAACGGTGCGGATGAAGCCGGTAAAACGCTAGATGATATTGACGGCAAAGGACAAGGATTAAGCTCTCGTTTCGGTGGTGTCGCTAAAACGGTAGCAAAAGGCGCAGCTGTCATGGGTGCTGCAATAGCCGCAGCTGGAGTTGCTACCGCAGCAGCTATGGTCAAATACGGAAACTATGCCGACAAACTGTTAGACACGGCAGCTATTACAGGAATGTCGACAGATGAGATGCAAAAATGGAGTAAGATTGCTACTGATGCTGGTGTAGACACAGACATCATGACAAACTCCTTAGCGACACTCAATGGTCAATTAGAGAGAGGTAATGAACTATCCCCTCGTCTCGCTAAAGGTTTTGATGCTATGGGTATCAGTGCCGAGGAATTTAAGAAACTTTCACCAGATGAACAAATGCGAAAAATCGTTGAACAGATGATGGAGCTAGAAGGTGCTGATAGGAGAGCTTTTGCCAATCAGATGAATATGGCTGATATGTTGCCTTTGATCGCCGAAATGGAAGCTAGCGGTATGGAATTAGATGAAATTATGAATGAGATTGATGTACCGTTTAGCGAAGATGATTTAAATAAAATGAACGAATTCAGAAAAGCATGGGATAATTTTAAACGAATGCTTTTTGAAGTCCTAGGACAAGCTCTAATGCCTTTGTTTGAGTGGTTTAGTAATAACATGCCGTTGATCCAAGAAATAACGACTGGTGTATTTTCGGCGATCGGTGAAGCAATTGGATTTTTTAAAGAATTACTCTTTACTGTTATTGAGACCATACAACAGCTTTTTGAGAGTAACCAGACTTCCTTTATCGGAATTAAAGAGACCGTTCTAACGGTGTTTGGGGAAGTTGTAGAATTTTTACGTCAATCTTGGTTGATCATCCAACAATTTTGGCAAGAAAACGGCCAACAAATTCTTGAGAAAGCAATGGAAATTTTCCGGTCTGTGAGAGAAACCGTAGTTGTAGCGCTGACGGCTGTATGGGAGATATTCCAACAAATTTTAGGTTTAGTCGTTCCTTTTGTCCAAGAAAAACTCCAAGTTTTACAGCAATTTTGGCAGGGAAATGGCACTCAAATTATGCAATCCGTCCAAAAATCGTTTTCTTTTATACAGAAAATCATCCAAACTGTAATGCCTGTTATACAATTCATCATACAGTCGGTTTGGGGCATTATACAAGGCATTATAAATGGAGCCCTAAATATCATTATGGGGCTTATAAAAATTTTCTCAGGAGCCTTGACTGGCGATTGGTCAAAAATGTGGGAAGGCGTGAAACAGCTCCTTTCTGGCGCTCTTCAATTTATTTGGAATCTCATAAGTATAACTCTTGTAGGTCGTGCTGTTGCCTTGATTCGTAGCTTTGCTTCGCTAGGGTTAGGGATCATTCGAAATTTAGGACCTAGCATGATTAAAATCTTTCAAAATATGATGACGCGAATTACTTCGATCATAAGCAATTTATTTTCGCGAGTTACGAGAATCTTTACTAATTTAAGATCAACCCTTGCTAGTATAGGATCACGAATTCTAACAACGATCCGGAAGCCTTTTGATAGCGCGCTTAGACTCCTTTCAGGAATGAAAAGCAAATTTCTAAGCGCTGGTAAAAATATCATTGAATCTGTTATTGGTGGTATCACTGGATCCATCGGTAAAGTAAAAGATGCGGTTGGAAACGTAGCGAAGACCATTCGTGGATTCTTCCCTTTCTCAGAGCCAAAAGAAGGACCAATGAGAGGAATCACTAAGATTGACTTTGGTGGAACGATTGGTGAAGCAATTGACGGATCAGAGGACGAGATCAGAGCTAAGATGAACCACATGTTAATGATGCCGGAACCAAGTAGTGTGGATATCGGTAAACAAGCTATTGTATCAGACAGTGGTTCAAGACAATCCCAATCATCAGTTAAAACATCAAGCAATGATGCAGAAACACATCACTTACTAAGTGAGCTAATTCAAGCTGTAAAGGACGGGAAGAACCTGGTTATAGATAAGCGAGTAGTAGGTAAAGTACTCGAAGAAACAATAACGGAAGAGCAAAATAGAAATAAAAGAAGGAGGGATAGTTTTGCTTAAAACAATTAGGTTTAATGGCGTAGAGAAACCTTGGTTGTTCATAAAAAAAGGAAAAGAACGCCCTCCTTTCGCTCCAATTAACAGAAATACGATAACTACGCCAGGTCTAAAGGGTGCATACATTAATAGCTCCCAAACAGATGTCCTTCGTTTATCTATACCTATCCTCATAGTACGTGGTGATAGAGATATGGAACAAATAGAGGAAGAGTTAGCTAGTTGGCTAGTAACAGATGAACCAGCTCCATTAATATATTCTGATAGATCTAACAAAACCTATTACGCTGTATTTGATGGTGCTATAAATGATTTTGAGGATTTAGTTGATTCAGGAGAAGGAACGCTTCATTTTATCTGCCCGGATCCGCATAAATACGGGCAGGAACAAGGACCTTACCATTTCCAAGGTGATGCCATAACTATTCACAATGAAGGAACCGCCGAAGTAGACTCAGTTATTACTGCGACAGCCAAAGAAAGTGTCACCTCATTTATGATCGCAAAAGGTGAGCAAGATTACTTTATGGTTGGTCGTCCGTTTGATATTGATAAAGAGGCAAGGGATCGGTATCCAGAAGTTAACCGGTGGGGGATGGAAAGTCTACTTGGTTGGTCGCATATGACCAGTGGTTTTTTGCTTAATGACGAAGTATCTGGCGGTACGATTAGTGGCAGTGACCTTGAAGTGTTAAACGGTACCTCTTTTGTTCCTGTTGGTTTTGGCAGTGGGTATAGTGGTTGGTATGGTCCTGCTGTTAGGCAATCATTATCCGCGCCCGTACAAGATTTTAAACTCGTACTAGGCGCCTCTGCATTAAATGATGGAAATGGTGTAGGTAAGGTGATGGCCATATTTTTAGATGAGAACGATGATATCGTGTGCTCACTCGGGTTGATTAATACACGAGACGGCTCACGAAACATTCGAGTCTTAGCACGAATGAATGACGGTAATAATATCAGCCGTCGACGAGTGATGGATTACACTGGGGACTCCGGTCCCGAATCAACCGTATTTAGTGGTAGCCTTCTTAACATTGAATTGATAAGAGAGGGTAACACATTTAAAGCGCGTACCTGGCAAGTAAGAGACGGGGTGCCTGTTGCAAGGCACAGCGAAACGATCATTGATGATAATCCAGACTATCAGCGACCTATTAGGCAGGTCGTTTTATTTTTTGCGAAATACGGCAGTAGAGAAATTTTTCCCATGCGTATGTATGGCTTGAGGGTAAATGAATCGAATCTGCTAACTGAGGATGACATTCCGTATATCGCTCACGAGGGTGACGAAATAAAAATTGATACGAAAAATGAACTGATCATGATTAATGATGATCCAGCGACAGAGTTAAAAGATTTTGGCTCCAATTATTTTACACTTGATACAGGAAACAATCATCTGTTCACATATCCTGTGGGTGCGTTTGACACGATGATTGCTTGGAGACCTAAGTATAGATAACGTGTCACGTCCTATAGAGAAAGGAGGTCGGATTTTGACAACGATACACATTTTAAATCACCAAACCGATCAGATCATTGATTTTTATAGCAATAAAAGCAAGCTCTTTTGGGATGATGAACATGTTCGCAATGCTGAGACTGGAGTGGAGACATTCGAATATACCACTCTGTATGATAATAGCCAGCATTTGAAAGGGCGAAATCGTATTTTAATCCCTGACGAGGATGCAGGGTTTCGTGAATTTATTATTGACGAAGTAATCAAGCAAAATGAATTAGTGGAAGTGTTTTCGACCGCTAGTTATCTTGAAGATTTGCTAAAAGCCAAACCTATCGCTCCTTTTGATTTAGAAGGTGTGACAAGCGGAAGTGCAGTTAGTACGGTAGTAGCTGATACCGGTTGGCAACCGGGGAACGTAGATTTTGCAGGTATACGCACGATCCGTTTTGATAAATTCACGTCCCCTTACCAAGCGCTTAAAACAATTGCGAGTACTTATGGTCTGGCTCTTAATTTTAGAATTGAGACAGATGGTAACGTAGTGACTGGGCGTTATGTGGATCTAGTACCGTTGCGTAGAGTTTGGAAAGGAAAAGAGATTAAGAACAAAAAAGACTTGATCGGTGTGGTAAGAAATGAAAAAACAGACGAATTAGTAACGGCACTTATTTGTTTAGGTCCAGAAGATGAGGCAGGTAACCGGTTAGAAATTGAAGTGAAAGACGAAGAAGCAAGAGAACGCTGGGGAAGAGACGGCGAACACTTGTGGAAAGTTTATGAACCTCAGTCTGATGATGAAAACATGACTGAATCCCGTTTACGATCACTGGGGCAAACGGAGTTAAATAAGCGTATTAACACTATCGTGTCGTATGAAGCAAATCAAGTTAGTGAGGACGTCTTTGGCTTGCCTCATGAAAAAGTGAGATATAGAGACGAAGTAAGAATTAAAGATAATTCATATACACCAAGCCTTTATCTTGAGGCGCAAGTTAAAGAAGTCTCACGATCTATCTCTGATCCATCTCGGAAAACCTATGTTTTAGGTGATTTTATTGAATATGAGGAAGATGATCTGCTAGCTCTTTTTAACAGTATGCGGTCCACACTTGCTAAAAAAGTATCCGAACAGCAGTTACTAGATCGGACTTATACAAAAATAGAAATTGATGATAAAGATGATACTGTAAAAACTGATGCTTCAACAGATGCTACAAATAAATCTTATACAGCAAAAACTGAAGCTATCGATGAAGCTAGTTTAGATGCTACTCAAAAAGCTAATGATGCTGAATCAGCTGCAAAATTACATGCAGATACAGAAGCAGCCGCAGCAGAACAAAGAGCAAAGGAATATGCAGTAGCTAAAGAAGAGTATGATATTAAAGTCGCTGAATTAGTGGATGATCTAGAAGGGAAAGTAGGATTAGAATACGTTGATGGTCAATTAATAGATAAAGCAAATTTAAATGATGTTTACTCAATTTCTGAATTAGACGGGATGTTTAATAATGTTGTTTCTGTTATTGAATATGAAACAGATCAAAATGGGGTAGTACAAACCTTAGATAGTCACGAGTCTAGAATATCGCAAACCGAAACGGATATAAGTTCAAAGGTTGAAAAGACCACATACGATTCGGGAGTTGCTACCCTTCAAGATAATATCGACGGGATAAAAGTCGGGGGAAGAAATTTATTGTTAGGATCGAATATTCCGATAACAACGTCTAGTTATAGTGTAAAAGATTATACCTTGACCGAAGATTTAAAGGATGGGGAAGAATTAACATTAACAATAAAAGGTGAATTAGCAGAAGGAAAAGACTATTTTAGAGCATATAATTCCGGTGGAAGTACGTCGTTCGGTGGTAATATGTCAACTAAAAACCCGAAAGGATTGTATACCACCACTTTTCTTTGGAAGGCGAATTCTATAAATGAATTTTTACGTATATACCATATGCCTAGTAGTGTGGTCGAGAATTCGACAATTGAATGGATCAAACTTGAAAGAGGAAACAAAGCTACCGATTGGACACCTGCACCGGAAGATACCCAAGCAGAAATAGATTCTGTTTATTCTTATGCTGAATCAGAAATTAATCAGCTTGCAGGAGAGATTGATCTAAAAGCAGAGGCATCTACTGTAACTAGTCTAGAAACGCGAACTACAACAGCAGAACAAAACATAAGTGCTCTAGAGGGAGCTATCGTAACTAAGGTAGAGTCATCTACTTTTAACAGCTTAGAAGGTCGTGTGGATACTGCTGAATCTACCATTTCGCAACACACAACTCAAATTAATGCTAAGGCAGAATCTAGCACAGTCAGTGCGATTGAATCTAGAGTTAGCAGTGCTGAAGTTGATATTGATGGTCTTAATAGCCAAATAACTTTAAAAGCAGAATCTAGTACTGTAAATGATCTTACCAGTCGTGTATCGAGTGCAGAGCTAGATATTGACGGTTTGAATAGTGAAATTGAGTTAAGAGTAGAAAAGGATGGAGTTATCGGAGCAATTAACCTAACATCTGAAAGTGCTACGATTGATGTGGAAAAACTAAATATCACTGGTGATGTTGAAATCGAAAACGGTGAGTTGGTTGTAAAGCACTTGTCTGCAGCTACAGGGACATTTAGTGGAACTATTCAATCACCTATGTTAATCGTTGAAAATCCTAACATCGAGCAAGAAGGTGTCGGGGGTATTCGGTTGCAAGTCTCCCAATGGATACCCGATATTAACCAACCTTATGAAGAGACAGGCTACATCGAATTTAATACAAATAACAATGCTCTAGAATTAATTATGAACGATGTAAATGGTAATCAAATACCCTTAGAAGGTTTTCGTATTAATGCAAATAGATCCATTTTTGATGGGGAAATTCATGCCGAAGGAAATCTATATGCAAGAGGTGGAGGAAGCTTAAAGTTACAAAGTAGCTCTTTAGAAGATACCGCAGTTTCATACATGGAATTTAGAAATGGGTTGAAAAGATTAGGATGGGCGGGGTTTGGAAATCCAACGAACACTGATTTTTCAATTAGAAATGAAGTCGGGGGAGATATCCGTTTTGAATCTAATGTAAGAGCAGATCAGCTTATCAAAATTGAAGGATCGAGTAGTGGATATGGGTTGTCAAGAATGGAGTTTTGGAATGCTGGAATGGGAATTAGGTGGGGGAGGATTGGCTATCTAGGAAGTAGTGATCATATACTCGGCATCCAAAATTATATGAATGATGACATTAGAATTTATGGTAATTTTTCCGTCAGCGGATCGAATGTATGCCATAGAGGATACACGTAATTTGTTTACAACCCATATGGAAATGAATTTAGAAGAAGGCATTCATGAGATTGGCATTGAGCAGATTTATCGAGAAGTGATAAGCAGTTATTTTGTTGTGGCTCATGTTCAGAATCAAACCGCAGTTACAATATTAGAAAGAATGACCGATCGATTTAAAGTGTTAGTCGAGGGTGGTGCTACTGAGGTAGTTTTTCAAATAGTAGGGAATCGAATAGGTTATGAAGATATATATATGGAGGAATCCACTGGACCTGATTCAGATGAATATGAGGAGGAAATAGCATGATTGTAAAATTAGATAATGGAAAGTTGAAGCAGGCTGGGAGTCTGCTTTTTAATTTGTCCTTAAAAGGTAAACAGAGCCGTCACCGCACCAAATTTATTAATCTGATGGATGAAAGATTGGTAGAAATCGCTGAACAAGAAAAGGAACTTCTGAAGGAACACTGTCATTTAGACGAAGAGGGCGAGCCAAAAATCAAAATAGATAATGGACAAAAATTATGGGACGTAAAAGACATTGATGCTTTTTCTAAGGATAAAAGAGAACTATATGAGGAGCAACTTGTAGTGGATGGTGGGGATTCGCAAGGGATGTTAAAGACGATAAAAAGCGTATTGCTAGAATGTGATAAAGAATGGCAAGGGAAAGAGGCATTAACTTACGATTACCTATGTGATCAATTCGAAAAGGAGAGTGATAAGTAATGAGCATTCAAATAGCTTCCATTAATACTAAGTTTGGTGAAGGTGATATTACTGGTGTAGATGTTCGATTTAGCTTTAAAACAGAAAGTAGAAAGATCGATTCAAGTATCCGAGTGGAATTAAGTCCAGAAGAGTATCAAGGAAATGAATCAATCGACAAGTTAAAAGCTAAATTGAAAGAAGTTCTAATAGAAGAATTGACGAGCGGTGAAGAAATTCCTACTGCAGAGTAGTAGTATTATTACTTTTGTTATTATTATGCCAAATTTCGACACACTCCTGTAAAATATTAGGTAGGGAGGGGGAATATGTGGAAAATGAATCAATCGAAAAAACAAACAAAACTACTCAATTGCCCTAAGTGTAAGAGTGAATCTACTCTGTGGGGGAGAGAAGGAGAAAAAAATGCAAAGTGTTTGAATGAGGAATGCAATTTTGTTGGTAATGTCTTAGAATGTCAGAATAAGTGTGGTAATGTATCACGCGATATCAAAACGGACTTCCAATGCTACAGATGTATGTTTATTTTACAAGAATATAGTTTTAGAAAGTGAGTATAAGAGCCCTATTTTGGGCTCTTTTTATTATGTCATGAAAACTAAATAGGAGTTGATAAAAGTGATTATATTAGGAGGAATTAATTTGGAACACTTAGAGGTCGTTAGGATGCACTTGTTTGGAGAGGTAAAATTTTTACACTTGCTCGCTTTGTTGATGGTAGTAGATGTAGTGACAGGATTAGTTAAAGCATTTAAAAACAGAAACTTGTGGAGTCGTAAATCTTTGTTTGGGTTTGCAAGAAAGATACTTGTTTTTGGAGTTATTATTCTAGCAAACGTAATCGATCAAGTGTTAGGGATGAACGGTGCGGTAACATACGCTACCGTAGTTTTTTATATTGCGAGTGAAGGGTTGTCAATCGTAGAGAACATGAGTGAAATTGGTGTGCTCATACCCTCCTCTATTTCAGAAAGATTGCACGTTATAAAAAATGAACAAAATTCAGAAAGCGGTTTTAGTAAAGAAGTGAAGGAAGAGTTTAGCACTAAAAATGAAAAGCGAGATGAAGAGTAATGAGTAAAATACTAGATGTAAGATCACAAATGCCAGGCGGGACAAGTAAACGGAACGTATCAAAAGTAAATAAAATTGCAAGGCATCACTCGGCTACGATAATCGGGGATGCTTTTTCTTTTGCTGATTATCATGTAAATCATCATCGTTGGCTAACAAGTGGATACCACGAAGTTATATTATTAGATGGCACTGTTCAGCGATGCTACAGCGATAACGTGATTACAAACGGCATTCTAAACCATAACTCAACTACATTCCATATTTGTGTAGTAGGTAATGGCTCATTTACTGATGCCCAAGAAAAGGCATTCGAAGAACGAGCAAAGGCTGCTATGATTCGTTTTAACTTATCTGTCAAAGATGTGTTAGGGCACAATGAGTTTAGCGGAACAAGTACAAGTTGCCCTGGTATTAACATGAGTCAAGTAAGATCTAGGTTAAGTGGAAACAAACCAACAGAAGCGCTAACTGGAACCGTTAGCAATAGTAAAGCTCCTTCAACAGTCAAAACAAAAGAAGTCACTGGTATTATCGCTGGTGTCCAATCAACCGTGAACAGTCGCTACGGATTAAAGATTGCTGTAGATAACATCTATGGTGACGAAACAAAAGGTGCTCTCGTTCGAGGACTGCAAACCGAATTAAACAAGCAGACAAACGCCAAGTTAATCGTTGACGGCATCTTTGGTCCTAACACTCGTAAGGCATGCATTAATGTGCGACAAGGCGCCAAAGGTAACATTACGTGGATTCTACAAGCTATCCTACATTGCAGTGGATTTAAGTTAGGTAAGATTGACGGAGTATTTGGTACTCGAACACGAAATGCAGTCCGTAACTTCCAAAGTACAAAGAATCTTGCTAAAGATGGTATTGCTGGACCACAAACATTTCAGATGTTATTTAAGTAAATATTGGGCATACTACCAATTATCCAAGAAAGTAATAAAAAGAGCAGGGGCTTAGGTTCCTGCTCAATCAATTAACCTAATAGGTGTAATATATGATGGATTCCTAATTTCAAACCATTGATTTGTTTCTCCGTAGATATACTTCGATAGCTTATCTTTCATCACAATCCCTTCAAGACCTCGATCAATTATGATGTCAAAATATTCTTCAGCGTGACCAATTGTATATTGTATCTTTGTGATTAATTCGTTATCGATTGGTAACGCATGTTCTAAGATCATTTTTCTTTCAATTAAGGTACTAGCGTGCAACTCTCTTCCATAATGTTTTAAGATATCAAACACAACAAAAGTAATAGGTTTTTGATGTAAATTCTGAGTAGAATTAAGCCTTTCTATAATGGCTTTATAATCTGGTTTTCCATGGTTATCCGGCGAGACTAACTCCCCATCCAGTATTGTCCCATCCGGGATTTCTATCTTCGTCAGTTCTTCAAAAATCGAAGTTATATTGTTACCATCGGATGTAAACAGGCTTATAACTCCATTTTCTTTTGTTAGTATTACTCTTATTCCGTCTAATTTAAGCTCTGTTATATATCGTTTGTCATTAAAAGGTTCTTCAATTTTGTTAAGTAACATCGGTTTTAACACGTCGTTTCACACTCCTACTGGGCAATTATACAATCAATATAATGCCATGTGGGCGTGTAATACTTTCCAGTTAAGTAGCTTTCTTAACCCTTTTCTTTTTAGTGTCTTCTTTCTTTTTAGATTTTTTAGACTTGTCAATACTGGCTTGTAGAGCGGACATAAGGTCAGTAACCTGCTCAGTTGGTTTGCCAGTAGGTTTTGCTATGTCTTTTTCTTCAGCTAATTTCTTCTGTAGAAGTTCATCTACAGATAAACGATAATTATCAACATACGCGGAAGGGTCAAAGGTGGTTGTTAATTGTTCAATTAGCATTTCTGCTGTTTTAATTTCCTTTGCAGATAGGTTAGTTTCTTCAGGTACACCCGGAACATCAGAAGCTGGTCTAACTTCGTCAGGATAAAAAATGGATTCCATCATCAGAGTATTTTCAAAAACCCTTATAACTGCTAAATTTTCTTTAGATCTGATAGTAACTTTAGCAACTGCAATTTTGTTTGTGTTATTAATACATTGCCGTAACAAAGCGTATGCTTTACTTCCACCGGAGTCCGGGGACAAATAATAGCTACGATTGAAGTAAATCGGATCGATGTCATCAAGATTGACAAAATCAATTACGTCAACGCTCTTTTCGTCATTTTTTTCTTTTAGTTCTTCAAGCTCCTCATCTTCTAAAATAACAAACTGATTCTTACCATATTCATAAGCTTTAACAATGTCTTCCTTAGCCACTTCATCGCCAGTTTCAGACGATACTTTTTTGTACTGGATAGGAGCATTTGTGTTTTTGTCGAGCGATCTAAATTTAATATTTTTATCTTCTGTGGCAGCATGTAATTTAACTGGTATATTGACTAATCCGAAGCTAAGTGTTCCTTTCCAAATTGAGTGCAATTTTATATCCCTCCAACTATATATATTCCGTATAGTTTATTCAAGGGAGGTTACTATTATGTAAAGTGGTGATTTTTCGGGATAAACAAAAAAAGAGCCCGCCATCTTCCAGGCTCGACTCCATCGCAAAAAATAACTATTTAGCAAATTTTGTATGCTTTGTTTTCCACTTGTAAATAGATATGAAAACCCAGAAGCCATAGATTCCTAGAGTGATAATTGTAAAGAACCACCACTTAATCCAGTTACCAAACAAGCCAACTGCAGAACCAGTAAACCTTAAACGTCTTCCTTCGATTACGGTATGGTTAACTTTCCAACCATAAACCATTGTTACTGACCAAGGATAACATATGCCAAGTGTGCAGACAGTAACTAAAAAACCTAAAATCACCCACCCGATATACTGCAGTAATCCACCATCAAAATAAGAATTAACTTCCACCCTATGGACTACATTACCTTCATTTACTGATGCTTCGATAATAAAAACCTCCTAATTTATAAAAAAATACATTACAAATGTACCATGTATTATGGACTAAATAAAGGGGTGATTGAAAATATTTTGTATAAATGTGGAAACCATATACACATTTGAAGTAATATGGTTTATAATATTTTTAAGATTTACCTCGATAAACTCAAAATAACCTCGAAAGGAGCCACGCTCATGCATGAAAATGATATAGATTACATGACCTCGGCCTATAAAATGCTTTATGAAGTTGAAACGCTCCTAAAGTACAATGTCCATTCTACCTTTTATAAAAGACACGGATGGAGGTGGGAGGAATTTATATCTCTGAATAAACCCTTGGAGTTAATGACGTTTCGTGAAGTCCTTAATTTTTACAAACACCATCCTCTTTTTAACAACTACTTCGACAACGATGAATTTACTTCTCTACTTAATCTAAAGCCCATCCGTAATGATATTGCCCACATGAAAGTTATTACCACCGAAGAATATAATCTGCTGATAAAATGTCGTCAGATAATTAAAGATAAGAAAAAAATTAACGGTCAAAAACAGATTCATATGGCTCTTTCCTAAACGCTACATCCTTCGTTTTATTTTTGTCCCACCAAATTACTTCTTGTTCAACTAGACTCTCCAATACATCATTTAAACCTTTTTCAGTACGTCCCGTTTTTATAAGCAACTCTTTGTATGTAGTATATCTTTGCTGTGTAAGTTTGATATTCCAAACGATACGGTATATTTTTCTCTCCATGTCATCCACAATAATCACTCCTTATAATTAAAATAAGAACAATCGTTCTATTTGTCAAATGGGTATTGTTTCCTATGCTGTTAGCAGTGTAAAATAGGGATAAAGGAGTGATATAGTGAAATACTTATTAATATTAGTTGGATTTGTATTTATGGTAGGGTGTGGGGAAGTGAAGG
The DNA here is from genome assembly GCF_051262595.1 of Salipaludibacillus sp. CF4.18. Classification (NCBI taxonomy): domain Bacteria; kingdom Bacillati; phylum Bacillota; class Bacilli; order Caryophanales; family Bacillaceae; genus Salipaludibacillus; species Salipaludibacillus sp. CF4.18. The sequence goes on along the minus strand of NZ_JBIMEV010000026.1, from coordinate 6,219 downwards.
TCCATGAAAATGTAAATGAAGATCTAGCTAATGACTCTCTTCAAGTTATGAACATTATTGAAGAGGCTGCAAACAGTGATACGATTATAGATGATTTAGCGGATGAAGATTTAATGAAGTTGGTAGGTTTCCAGGAGAAATATCACGAAAACGATATGCTGTTTGTTACCTTTAGTGAAGCGGATGAAAATATTATCACTTTTACTGTGGGGAGCAGTAGTAAATACTCTAAAAGTAAATTAATCGATTCAGATGTTAAAGAATTTACAGAGAACAAAGAGGCCATAGAGGCAATGATCGAAAGTGGAAAACCATATCTCGAACGAAATGATTAAGAGTAGCTAAAGGAAGCTACTTTTTTTGTGCATAAAAATGATAAAGCAGTGAAGTGAAGGATCTTTGGATCTTTGTAATATTGATGTTTTATTAACTATCTTCACATAGGTGACATAAGTTGTACTATATAATAGTAGAAACTCGAATATTATATGTATTTATGAAAGGTATATATGCCTTTACCTCAATACGAAAAATCAAGTTATCCATAAACAAACAATATTTATCGGTAGTTTAAATGCAAGTATCGTTCATCCACGTGAGGTGTTCAAAGAAGCTTTTCGCTACTCAGCAGCCTCGATTATATGCCTTCATAATCATCCATCCGGGGATCCATCACCAAGTAAAGAAGATATCGATGTGACAAAACGCCTAATAGAATCTGGTCGAATGATTGGGATTGAGGTACTTGATCACATTATTATTGGAGATCATAGGTTTATATCCCTAAAAGAAAAAGGTCATTTATAATCAAAATTTACCATTACAAAACGGGACTTCTGCTTCAGCATCTTGCTAATCCCCTTCCTGTCTGTTCTAGTCTACTTCTCGATGTACAGGATTCATTGGTTGTGTTAGGATAAAATGAGGATTTTTTTGTTGATTCATGAAAAAGCTACTCAATAGATGATTCTTTGAGTATAATTATCTTTATCGACGAGAAATCATGAAGTAACTGTTCAAAAAAATCTTATGGCTTAAAGTAAAACGTGAGGAATAAGGCTGAGCCGTCAGCATAACTATTCGAAACAGGGCCATTTTTAATGACTATTTGAAGATTTTATGACAAGAAATTAAGTTGATACAAACCAATAGATGAGAATAAGCTCGAATGGATGAAGGGAGATACATAGATGTTTGCAGGATTTTCAAAGGATTTAGGAATTGATTTAGGTACAGCTAACACACTAGTTTACGTAAAGGGAAAAGGGGTTATTTTACGTGAACCTTCTGTGGTTGCTATTCGTTCTGACTCAGGTTCTATCGAGGCAGTTGGTAGCGATGCACGAAATATGATCGGAAGAACACCAGGAAATATTGTCGCAATACGTCCAATGAAAGATGGAGTTATTGCCGATTTTGATACAACAGCGACGATGATGAAGTACTTTATTCAACAGGCGCTTCGTAACCGTTCCATTTTCACACGTAAACCAAACGTTATGGTATGTGTCCCGTCTGGAATAACTGCTGTTGAAAAAAGGGCAGTAGAAGATGCAACGAAGCAAGCTGGAGCTAGAGAAGCATTTACAATAGAAGAGCCATTTGCGGCTGCGATCGGCGCGAATTTACCTGTCTGGGAGCCTACTGGAAGTATGATAGTAGACATTGGTGGCGGAACGACAGAAGTTGCTATTATTTCTCTCGGTGGTATCGTAACAAGTCAGTCAGTTCGTGTAGCCGGTGACGAGATGGACGATGCAATTATTCAATATGTAAAGAAATCGTATAGTTTAATGATTGGTGAACGTACAGCGGAAGCAATTAAATTTGAGATCGGTTCTGCAGGAGAAGCAGAAGAAACAGAAGTCATGGATATTAGAGGTAGAGATCTTGTTTCAGGGTTACCTAAAACAATTTCGATTCATGCGAAAGAAATTGCGGGCGCATTGCAAGATACTGTTACACAAATTGTTCAAGCAGTGAAAGATACTTTAGAACAATCTCCACCCGAATTAGCGGCTGATATTATGGACCGTGGTATTGTTTTGACCGGTGGCGGAGCTTTGTTAAGAAACTTGGATAAAGTATTAAGTGAAGAAACAAATATGCCTGTTCTCGTATCAGAAGATCCTTTAGACTGTGTAGCCATTGGTACGGGAAGAGCACTTGAAAACCTTCATCTATTCCGCTCTAAAGCTGGAATAACTGTTCGTTCAAATAGAAAATGATAAGTAGGTGTCGCAAATGACTCCATTTTTTTCAAATAAACGCCTTATTATCTTGCTTGTATGTATGATCATCCTCGTAGGTTTAATCGGCTACTCTATGAGTGATCGACGTGACTTGTCTTGGCCGGAGCAATTCGTTCAAGATACAGTCGGCTGGGTACAGTCCGCGTTTTCAGGACCCTCACATATAGCAGCGGGGTTCTTTGAGAGCGTGAATGATATGAGAAATCTTTATGAAGAGAACCAAGTATTAAAATCACATTTAGACGAGTACGCGACAATTCAAGTAGAAGTAAATGAACTTCGAAGACGGAACGATGAACTTGAAGGTGCAATAGATCTAAAAGAAGATTATGATTTGATGGATTACACGGTGCGGTCCGCACTTGTTATCCAGCGTTCTCCTGATCGCTGGAATGAGCAGGTAGGGATTAACAAAGGTGCACAAAATGGGATCGAAGAAAATATGGCTGTCATTACTTCTGAAGGTTTGATTGGTAAAATCGATCAAGTTTCGCAATTTTCTTCAACGATCCAACTTTTAAGTGATCAGGATATATTAAACCGAATTTCAGCAACGGTTGATGCAGATGAAGCAGTTCAAGGTTTTATTGAAGGTATAGATCCGGAAACAGGCTATTTACAATTCACTAAAATTAATATTGATGTAGAGCTTGAAAATGGTCAAACAGTGGTTACCTCAGGTTTAGGTGGTGTTTTTCCGCGTAATCTTCAAATAGGTGAAATTGTAGACTATGAGTATGATGAATTTGGTTTAACTCAAACAGCCTATGTTCAACCGTCTGCTGATTTTTATCAGTTGGATTATGTCATGGTCGTTGAAAGAAGTGCGGAAAAATTAGAGGAAGACATTGATCCAGATGCTGAAGGCTTCGGTGAATCTGAGAACGAGGATAATGCGGATAGCGAAGAGAGTAATAATGAGTCCGGAGACGATGACTCATGATGATAAGAGTTTCGTTGTTTCTCGTTTTGTTTTTTTTATTTATTGTAGAAGGTACTGTTTACCAAATTTTTGCGCCTAATGCTGGTGAATTTGATTATCAGGTAATCCCTCGTTGGATGTTTATGTTGATTTTATTTGCCGGAATTTTTCGAGGAAGAGCAAATGGGCTCTTTTATGCCGTTATATTTGGTGTGATTTATGATATCGTTTATTCTTCCACTTTAGGAATTTATACTTTTGGAATGGGTGTTATTGTCTATTTACTTTCTATTTCCATTCCGTTTTTTAAAAGAAATTTGTCAATGACAATCATCACTGTCATTGTTGGGGTTGGCTTATTAGAATACTATGTGTACGGAATGATGATTCTACTTGGCTTAACAGAAATGTCGAATGATGAGTTTTTCTCGGTCCGCTTTTTACCAACACTATTGATGAATTTGATCGTATTGGCAGTTGTAGCTTATCCTTTACGAATAGGTTTTCTATATTTGGAAAAAAGATTGGGAGAATTAAATGACTAAGTATTCTAGGGTTCTTGATTCTAGTTTTAGGAGGTGACAGGCGCAATGCCCAATACAAGCAAGAAGCAATTTGTCGTTATTAAAGGTACAAAAGATGGGTTAACATTCTTACTTGACGATCAATGCACTTTAGATCATTTAAAGGAAGAATTAAAGGACAAATTATCTGAGCGGCCTGAAACCTTGTCGCCTTCTCAAGGACCTATTAAGGCGAAAATCGTTATTGGTACACGTTATTTGACTCTTGAACAAGAAGAAGAGTTAGAGAGTCTTTTTTCGCAGGAAATGAACGTGAGAATCGAAGCGATTGAATCAGAAGTTATTTCAAAAGTAAAAGCAGAAGAAATTAGACAGTTGCAACAAATAAATCGCATCGTAACCGTTGTTCGATCTGGCCAGGTATTAGAAGTTAAAGGGGACCTCCTTTTAATAGGGGACGTTAACCCGGGTGCTACTGTAAAGGCAACAGGAAGTATATACATAATGGGGAAATTACGCGGAATTGCTCATGCGGGTTATTTAGGAGAAGATCAAGCTGTCATTTGTGCATCTACAATGGAACCAACGCAATTAAGAGTGGCTTCTATTATCCGCAGACCTCCTAAGGATGACGAAGAAATACAGAGCAATATTGAATGTGCGTATGTCAATGATGATAAAGAAATGGTATTGGATAAATTATTAAAACTAAGAAAGATTCGTCCTACATTATCCATGGATATTTAAAAGAATACTAGTAGTGACTTTGTGAAAGATTGCTAGAGTGATACGAACTTCAGCACGATCATATGAGGAAATAGCTTTATAAACGAACCGCCGTACGTGTTGTTGATACTTTAATAGATATTAATGGTAGAATGAAATAAAGGGGAAAAGATTGTTTTTAGAAAGGGGAGAATAAAGTGGGAGAAGCGATTGTAATTACATCAGGTAAGGGTGGTGTAGGTAAAACTACAACTACTGCCAATATAGGAACAGCCCTTGCACTTTCCGGGAAAAAAGTATGTTTAATTGATACTGATATAGGCCTTCGAAACCTTGACGTTGTCATGGGATTAGAAAATCGGATCATTTATGACCTGGTAGATGTTGTCCAAGGTAACTGTCGAATTAAGCAAGCACTAATTAAGGATAAACGATTCGAGCACCTTTATCTCCTCCCTGCAGCGCAAACAAAAGATAAAACTTCTGTGGAACCAGAACAGGTTAAAGAAATCGTGGACGAGCTTAAGCAGGATTATGACTATATATTAATTGATTGTCCGGCAGGGATTGAACAAGGTTTTAAAAATGCAGTTTCTGGAGCAGACAAGGCTATAGTTGTAACGACACCGGAAATATCTTCTGTTCGTGATGCAGATCGTATTATAGGCCTTTTGGAAAAAGAAGAGGGCGTTGCTGCTCCAAAGTTAGTGATAAACCGTATTCGCAGGCACATGATGAAAAACGGAGATGCTATGGATGTGGAAGAAATAGTATCCATTTTAGCTATCGATTTGCTCGGGATTGTTGTAGATGACGACGACGTTATAAAAGCATCTAATAAAGGGGAACCGATTGCCCTAGATCCTACGAGTAAAGCTTCTATTGCCTATCGGAATATAGGTCGCCGTATAAATGGGGAAACCGTACCACTTATGTCTTTAGAAGATAAAGACGGTGTATTTAAGAAAATGAAAAAATTCCTCGGTATGAGAGGATAAATACGAACAAGTACAACAGTCAATTGTTATTGCAGGCTACGGGGAAATTCTCCTTGGCCTTTTTTTGCGTTTGATGGGATGAAAATTACTTTCTCCTAAAACATAGTTTAATAACCGACGAACTGTGGAAAAGAAAAATAAGAGTCACCAACTAATTAGACGGATCTTTATTATTAAAAAATATATGAAAGAGGAGAGATAACATTGACTAGTGAAAAGTATACAGAGCATAATGAGCAAGGAAACGGAGTAGGTAGTAAGATAATGACTGGAATGGCGGTAGGAGCATTAGCTGGAGCCGCTGTAGTGATGTTTGATTCAAATTCTCGTTCTAAGGTTATGAGAAGTGCGGGCCAAGCAAAAGATTCTGTCGTCAAAATGAGTAGTGATGTGAAAGCAGACCCAACTGCGGCGAAGGATCAAATGATGGAACGTATTCAGAATGCAACTGTTGTTTTAAAGGAAGCAGTAGGGGATCTTCAGAAAATTAATAACAAGGCAAATGAAGAAGTCGTTGAACAGGTTAATGATGTGAAAAAAGATGCTCAGGATATTATCTCCTCTGCCAAGGAGACAGGAGAAGATCTTAAGGATGTGGGCTCAAAAGCAGTCGAAGCAAAAGATGAGCTAGTTAACAATTCCGGCACGGAGGAAGCCTCCGAAGAAAACACCAAGGAAGGGAACACCATTACAAACCGTCCTGTTTAATACGACTCATAGAAACGAGTATAATAGTTATAGTAAAGAACAAAAAGTAACCCTTTCCTAATTCGGAAAGGGTTACTTCCATATAATGG
>NZ_JBIMEV010000025.1:0-62055 GCF_051262595.1 Salipaludibacillus sp. CF4.18 | reverse complement strand
ATGTCGATGTTATTGTTATAGCCCTCTAGATAAAGTCCGATCTGGGTTAAGTCTTTCTGAATCTTCACGAGGTTCACTCGGTATTGCTTCGTGTGATCCCACTTCATTCTTGGATTGTTCCGTTCCTCTACCCAACCGGCATCGATCACCTTTTTGACATAGCGACGGATCGACGATGGGGCCATATTGGTCAACGTATCTTCAGCAAGCTCTTTCGCTGTTTTAAAGAACCATCCTTGCGTCAGCTCCATGTCTGAATTCTCATTCCACTTTTTCTCCGCCGCAATAAACTTGTCAAAATCCCTGTTGCACTGAGACAAATAGATCATCTGGTTCAGAACAATCGCCATTTTATAATCTCCTGTTAGCACCACCAGCTCTTCCTTAATCACCGAACGCTTAAATCCTCTCATTCCAATCACCCTCCGTTTTTATAATCGTTTCTCAATGAATAGGTACAAACGAAAAGGAAAAAAGGAGGAGAGATTTCAAAAGAAACATGGGGACGGTTCTGTGCATCATTTACACGGCTTGGGTAGTGGTGATAGTGGTTGGTTTTTTAAGATGTTAAAGGAGAAGTAAAAGAAAAAAATAGCACTACCGCCATGCGTGAAGAAGAGAGCTTCACGCATGGCAGTTTTGTGTTGGTTTGAAGATATTGTGGCAGTTGGTGATTTATCAAGGTTTTAGACAAGAAAGGAAAAATATGTTTTTTATGAAGTGTAAGGCTCGTAATGGTGCTGTCACTCCCAGCATGGCTATGGCAAAGTGGGAAATTATCGGAGGAAGGAAAGCGAATTATGGGTATCGCACGCATAATCGATTAGACATGGCTCGCACATAGGCGCAATATTTCACTATTCATTCGACATATTTCGAGAAGCGACAGACAAAAGACCAAAGCAAAAGTGCCTTTAAATTGTGTATTTCATCAATAAATTTTACTGCTAAGGTTCATTGTAAAGATGTAAAAATAGAATATTGTAAATGGGTTGTAAATTTTTTACGGGAATTTTACAATTTATTTTTTAGTAATCTGCTTTATTGGTTGATATGACAGTATAATCTAAAAATTAACAATTTATTAAAAATTACCAACTTCACAAAGTATTTACACAATTATCGAGTTCGCTTCATAGTGACATAATAATTTTTCTGTAGTCTTAAGGTACAAGCAAAACAGGAAATTGGGTGGTGGTGTTATGAAGATAGATTTACACATGCATAGTACTCACTCTGATGGAGAAATGAAGCCTGAAGAGTTATTGTATGAGGCTTTGAAGAATGGGGTTTCCGTAATGTCGATTACGGATCATGATGAGATTTCAGGATACATAGAAGCGATAGGTATTGCAAGGCGATTAGGCATGGCACTCATTCCGGCTATAGAGTTCAATACAGATGGTCCACAAGGGGAATTACATATCCTTGGTTACGGGATGAATCCTTATTATAAGAAACTGATAGAATACACGACTTGGCGGAAGGATGAGCGTCTGCTATGGGCTGAAAAAATCGTGGCAAAACTGAATGAGCTGGGTTACAACATTGAATGGGAAGACTGTTTAAAACGGGTGACTGGTAATGTTATCGTTCGAACGCATATTGCCGTTGCGTTCATTGATTTCTGATGGATTGGATGGAATAGAGGCTTATTATTCCAAACATGATGAAGAGCAAACGGAATATTGGTTAGATGTTGCGCATCGGTATGACTTGAAAGTGAGTGTTGGAAGTGATTTTCACGGACATACATCAAGAAGTCCTTTTCTCATAGGTTCTGTGGAATACCTACATGAAGATTGTATGCAATGGCTAGGGAAGTATAAAGAGGAGGTTGTTTGATGAGATTATACACCTCTTCCACTTTACTTTGGGGAAAGGATATCGATTCGATATGTTCGATTGCTAAAAGTGCTCAGTTTCAAGGAATTGAATTGTGGGCAGAGCAGATATGGTTTAGCAAAATGACGGTCAGAGATATTCGGAAAGCGCTGAAGCGATATCATCTTAAAGCGAGCTTTCATGCAGCAAGCTGGGATCTAAATATATGCTCCTTAAATGATGGAATACGAGCGCAATCTATTGAACAAATTAAACGTTCGTTTGATCTTGCCGCCTCTATTGGATCGTCGAATGTCACTGTACACCCAGGTAAAAGGACATTATCGAAGGAATGGACAGCATGGCATGAAAAAGCGCTTCAAACAAGTTTGGACGAGCTTGAAAAATCAGCAATTGAATATGGGGTTACGATGTCGTTGGAGTTAATGGAAGAGGCGAAAAAAGAGTTTTTTACGAACGCAGAATCTATTGATCCTTTTCTGGAGAATCGATCAAATTATATCCAAACAACCTTTGATGCAGCTCATATTTCTTTAAACAAAAGCGTGTTAACAGAGTTTCATAGAATGAAAAGAGTAAATAAAATTCATCTAAGTGATTCTACAGCAACTCAGTATCATGTTGCTCTTGGAGAGGGAGATCTGAAGCTACATTCCTTCTTGAACATGATACGTGATGCGGAGTATCCGATTGTATTAGAGGGGTATGATGCAAGTTCTGACAGTGTTTTAATGAAAAAACATGTTCGATATATTCATGATTGTCTTAGTATGAAGTCGGAGGAGATGACAAATTGAAATTTTTAGTAACAAATGACGATGGTATTTTTGCTCCAGGAGTTGCCGCTCTCATTGAGGTACTGCAGCACTTTGGAGAAATATATGTAGTATGTCCAGATCAAGAAAGAAGTGCCATTAGCCACTCAATTACGTTACGTCAGCCACTTAAGGCATCTACTGTATCGCTGTTTGGTAATAATGTTCATGCCTGGGCAGTGAATGGAACTCCTGCTGATTGTGTAAAGCTTGGACTAGAGGTATTAATGAAGGATACTCCAGATTTCGTTGTGTCAGGTATAAATATCGGTCCTAATTTAGGGCGAGACGTGTATTACTCTGGAACAATGGCCGCGGCGGCGGAAGCTTCCTTGTTTAACATCCCATCTATCGCAGTATCACTCGATCGATTAAATCATAAAGGCATTGATTTTCAAATTCCTAAACGGTTGTTTTATCAAGTGATCGAGTCATTGTTAGGAAATAAAATTCCGCAGGGTGTTTTTGTTAATGTAAATCTTCCTTATTTAAAGAAAGAGCACTGCCTTGGCATGGCAGTTGTTCCATTAGATTTAACGGTAAATCGTTATAAATTTGTTGGACTGAATGACCCTTATGGGCAAGTTTACTACTGGTTAAAGGATCATTTACCTCAGTTAGCTAACTTTGAGAAAGAAGGTGATTATGGAAAACTAAGGGCTGGGTATATCACAGTTACACCGCTAGAAGGAAAGGTTAGTCAGCGGAAAAATATTCGGAAGTTTGAAAGGTGGATGAACACAAAACTGCCACCTAAACCAAAGGAGGAAAAAATATTATGAAACAATTATTTATTTTCGCTATATTAGTAACGATGTTCTTTTTAACAGCATGCGGAGGTGCAGATGAAAGTCAATCTGAGGCTGCAGGAAATAGTAATGATTCGGATACAACAGAAGTAAATGAAAATGATGGAAACGCTAATGCAGAGGAAGAAGTTGCTGGTGTTACAGGCTCTATTAGCTTTTATACTTCGCAGCCTGATGCAGATGCGGAAAAGCTAGTGAATGGCTTTAATGAAATCTATCCCGATGTATCGGTAGATATTTTCCGTTCAGGTACAGAGGAAGTTATTAGTAAAGTGTCTGCTGAGAAGCAGGCTGATGATATTCAAGCAGACGTATTATTAGTTGCGGATGCGGTCACTTTTGCATCGTTAAAAGAGCAGGATTTGTTATTAAGCTATGAATCTCCTGAGTTAGCTAGTATTCCAAATGAGTTTATCGATGAAGACTTTATGTTCACAGGAACGAAAGTAATGGCTACTGTGTTAGCGGTAAATACAAATGATGTAGCAGATCTTCCAACCTCTTGGGAAGTGGTAACAGAAGAAGTAGCGGAGGGAAAAGTTATGATGCCAAGTCCACTTTATTCAGGTGCTGCTGCCTATAATGTTGGTGTGTTAACAAGACAGGATGATTTTGGGTGGGAATTTTTCGAGAAGCTTCAAGATAATGATGTAACAGTTGTTCAAGGAAACGGTGGCGTATTACAAGCAGTTGCTGCAGGAGAACAGTCTTATGGGATCGTAGTAGATTTCATTGTTGCTCGTGCGAAAGAAGAAGGATCACCAATTGATTTAATTTATCCAGAAGAGGGCGTGCCACTTATTACAGAACCTATTGGGATTTTGAGTAACACGGACAATGAAGCTGCATCCAAAGCCTTTGTAGATTTTGTTCTATCTCAAGAAGGACAAGAACTATCCTCTGATCTAGGATATACTCCAATTCGTGAAGGAGTTCCAGCTCCACCAGGTTTGAAAACAATTGATGAAATGGAGGTTATCTCAGCTGATGTAACAGAACTATTATCGACTCGTGAAGAGGACAAGCAACGGTTTGTTGATATTTTTGGAGAATAATAAAGAGGTGCATGTATGATGACTCAACCAATTCAAAGAAGACTCCCACAAGGGTCTTCCTTCTTCTCCTTATTTACTAAAACAGGAAAAAGCTTTTGGCTTTTCCTGTCTCTTGTTATTATTTTCTTTTTGTTTTTATGGCCAATTATAAAGCTAGTAGCCTTGAGTTTTTCAGTCGAAGAGACTCATATCTTTTCAAACTATACAACCGTGCTTCAGGAAGCACGTACGTGGAAAATATTATCGAATACAGGGATTATTGTTGCTTTTTCGACTCTTCTATCTGTCACATTAGGAATTTTTGTTGCTTATCTCGTAGCGTATAGTGATATTCGTGCTAAAAAATGGTTACATGTATTCGTACTATTACCTTTCATTATCCCATCCTATATCATTACATTATCATGGACACAATTTTTAAGTGGGAATTGGTTGTTCGCAAAATTTCTTGCGTTTTTACCAGGAAATCTAGAGCCGCTAAATTTATATGGCTACACAGGGATAATTATAGTCCTCGGATTATCCCATTATCCACTTGTTTTTTTACTGACGATGAGTGTACTGCGACGTATTCCGCTAGAGTTAGAATGGGCGGTACGCTCATCCGGAGGTAATCGATGGACGACGTTTCGTAAAGTAACATTACCATTAGCGTTACCTGGCATTGCAAGTGGAGGCTTATTAGCTTTTTTAGCGAATCTTGATAATTTTGGAATCCCTGCCTTTTTAGGGATCCCTGCTAACATTCCTGTGTTAAGTACAATTATTTATCAGGAGATTGTAGGGTTTGGACCAAGTGCGTTTGCGAGAGCAGCAACCTTTTCAGTTATATTAGGTATCGCTGCTATAATTGGTACGCTTATTCAATGGCTATTACTCAGAAGATCGAAAACAGGAGAGAATAGTGAAATAGATTCACAGGCGAGGTTTTCATTAGGTCGTTATCGTATTTACGTGGAGGTACTCCTATGGGGTTTTCTAATTCTGATTAGTATTGTTCCGCTATTTTCTATGTTTGGTGCATCGCTTATTCGGGCATACGGATTACCTTTTGCTTTAGAGAACCTAACATTTGATCATTATCAATTTATTTTATTCGAAAATGAGAAGGTGCAACGATCGATTTTTAACAGCTTAAAGCTTGCTGTTGGTACAGGGGCGATATGTCTAGTTATCGGAACGGCGATCGCATATTATCGATTAAGGAAAAAAACAATGATTAGTAAGGTTATCGAGCTTGCGGTAAGTCTTCCATATGCATTACCAGGCATGGTACTTGGTCTCGCAATGATTTTAACATGGATGCAGCCTATTCCTGGTTGGAATCCAGGGATATATGGGAGTATTTGGATACTATTTATTGCATATGTGACTAGATTTATGATATTGCAAGTCCGGGGGAGCATGACAGCGATGTCTCAAATTGCTCCATCTATGGAAGAAGCGGCTCATGCAGCAGGTGCTAGTTTTTTTGCGAAATGGCGGTTTATCATGCTACCACTACTGTTGCCTGGTTTGATGAGTGGAGCGTTTCTGGTTATGCTGACAACGTTGACTGAGTTAACCGTATCGGCATTACTTTGGTCCAGTGGGTCAGAAACGATCGGTTTAATGATATTTAACTTTGAACAATCAGGCTATACGACATATTCAACGGCATTTTCCACTATTGTTGTGTTAACGATGCTCGCCTTAACTGTTTTATTATTAGGCTTCCAAAAGCTGTATGAAAGAAGGGTGGCAAAGCTATGAGTACTGTAATTTCAGGAATAACGAAGAAATTCGGGGGAACGACTGCATTAGCTTCCATTGACCTAACGATCGAAGACGGTGAATTTGTGGCTATATTAGGGCCATCCGGATGTGGAAAAACAACATTGCTGCGATTATTAGCAGGGTTTGATTCTCCGACGGAAGGTGAAATTACTATGAATGGGTGGCAGGTGGCAAGTCCTAATAAAACTGTGCCACCTGAAAAAAGGAATATCGGTATGGTTTTTCAGTCCTTTGCTTTATGGCCTCATTTAAAGGTAAAGGAGCAAGTGCGTTTTCCTCTCCAACATCATAATTTTGCCACAGCAGAGGTGAAGAAAAGCAGTGAAAGTCGAGTAACGGAGATGCTTTCAATGGTAGGTTTGGCCGAATACGGAGATCGAATGCCGAATGAATTATCTGGCGGACAAAAGCAGCGTGTTGCGATTGCAAGAGCACTTGCTCCTAAGCCGGCGTTACTATTAATGGATGAGCCATTAAGTAGCTTAGATGCAGAGCTACGAATGGAGATGCGGCAAGAAATTCAAATAATCCATCGCATGATGAATACATCGATAGCATATGTCACTCATGATCAAGGAGAAGCCTTAGCAATGGCAGACAAAATTGTAGTCATGAAGGATGGGCATATTGAACAAGTAGGCAGTCCTGAAGAAATTTATAGCAAACCTCAGACTCCGTTTGTTGCTAAATTTGTTGGAAAAGCAAATATCATCGAAGGGAAATGGATCAATAACAGCTTTAAACCGTTTCATGACGAATCTGTTCTTTGGACATCGATGGATGTACCAGATGGTATAAAAAAGCATGGGATTTTCCCTGTTCGACCCGAGCATTTTTCTCTGAAGAAAAAAGGCGAGGGTCTAATCGGGACGGTCAAGAATGCGATGTTTCAGGGGAAGGAAATCCATTACAGTATTGATGTAAATGGAACATTACTAAATATTCATAGCGATTATTCATCACGTTTTCATGTAGGCGAAGAAGTAATCATAGAATTAAGTCCACCAAAGAACAGGAATTTAACCCCAGTAGCAGTGGAGTAGGGAAACATGGGGACGGTTCTCTGCATCATTTGCACGGGTTGAGTACTGGTAAAGTGTCTGGTTTGAGGGGTTATCGGAGCGGTAAAAGTAAATAGCAAAACGCCATGCAGAAAGAAGTGCCCTTCACGCATGGTAGTTTTGTATTGGTTGAAGATATTGAGACAGTGTGGTCAGTTATCAAGGTTTAAGACAAGAAAGGATAAAAAGGTATTGTTTTTTCCTGAAGTATAGGGTTGACAATGGTGCCTGTCACTCCCAATATGGCTATTAAGGAAATTATCAGAAAGCGAATTAGGTATCGCACAGTTGATCAGTATCGGTGGCACATTGTAGAAGAGGTAGCAAGGGGTGTCCGAAGAATCGATGCAAAATAGAAGAAACTCGACTTACTAGGCTCATCTCCATACAGGGAGGTGGGCCATTTTTTGCGTTTTATTTGGTGAATTTAGCAATTAGAAATGAAACGAGAAACTAGTAGGGTTGAGGAGTGAAAATAGCCGTTTATACAATAGTAGAAACTTGGTTATTTTCAAACAATATAGTTAAATTTTAATCTAATCAGCTCCACGGCGACCTGGACGAAAAAAGTGAGCTTTTATTAACCATTTTAGTACGATTGCTCAAGAAGAGGCGAGAAATGTATCTGAAAATGTAAAATGGGGAAATCGCAAGTTAAATTCCAAATACTCCATATAAGGTTGGTAGAGCGGAGCCTTAATCTATGTAGTCATAGATAGGCGATTTAGAGATATAACTTTGACCCCTAAAAGATTAAAACCTTGTCGATAGGATCGATGGTTTTATTTATTAGATAGTTAGTCTGTTTATCATACCCTACCGAGCTTCCGCTTACTTAGCAGAAAGATAAAGTCGTATACTTTAAACATAAATATAAGCATTATCTGTATTCTACTTTTGAACTGTTTAAAAGTGAAACACAACTATTTAAGTCACCATTAGTACCTTATGTATATCCATTCCTAGGTATATTTTGCTTTAAAAGATTAAGTTTAAGACATAAAAGTGGCTCTAGGCGGACGCTTTCCACGGACAACGACTTCAGCCTCCACGGGAAAGTTCGCCCTGGAGGGTCTTTAGTCGTTGCTAATCCCGCAGTCGCTGCCTTCGCTACTTACAGCTTTAAAAATTTATGGTTAAGAAAGCAGCAGCTTTTGTTTTAAATAAGACGCTACGCGTTTTTCTTAGATGAGTAATTATAGCAAGGTATTTCGATAATTACAGGAAATTCTTGTATAAAAGTATCAGAGGTAGAAATATTAGAAGATATTCGAAGTAATGTGTCTTTCTTGGCTTGTTGTCTCTGAATGGAAAGATTAAATCAGTTTAAGAGCTTGTGCCAACTATTTTAGCTGTGAAGAAAGCTGGTTATAAGATCTTGAATTTGCTTCCAAAATCACATTGTTATTAAAACGCGACTTCCATGGCAGAATTTTGGAACGACTGGTATCCTTTCCGCTAGAGAAGAACGAGCTTTTCTTTTTAATGGAAGACTATATAATGTAATAGTAAGAAGATGCGACCGAATAAATCAATTCTTTAGAAAATCATGCAATGGTAAAGAATGATTTCTTTGAGAGTTTAGTTTTCTTGAGGAGAGGCAGAAGAACTCAGTCTGAGGAGCTAATTTGATTAGCTGACATGTATGTTCAATTTTTCAGGTTTTTAATTAAACTTGATGTTGAATCACCTGAATACATTAATGGAGTGTAGTGTTATAATAAAATAATGTGAAATTACAAACCTTAAAGGAGGAGATTTCGTGAAAGAATTGAATGTAAATAATAATCCTGGTTTTTTTTCAAGAATGGATGCAACTTTCAATAATTTAAGGGATTCAGAAAAGAAAATTGTTCAGTTTATTAAAGATAATAAGGATGAAATTATTTACCAATCAATAACGGAAGTAGCAGAAAGAAGTAATACAAGTGAGTCCTCAGTGGTTAGATTATGTAAACGACTGGGTTACAAAGGATTTCAAGATTTAAAAATACATCTTGCTAAAGAAGTAATGACACCAGAAAAGGAGATAGGTAATGAAGTAGTTGAAAAGGAAGATGATATTGCGATCATAAAAAAGAAAATTTTTGAATCAAATATACAAGTACTTTATGACTCCTTAGAAGTGTGTAGCGACCAAGAGATAATGAAGGCTGTAAACACCTTGATGAATGCTAATTTAATTGAAATATATGGAACAGGAGCGTCAGGAGTAGTTACAAAAGATGCACAACATAAACTTTTAAAACTCGGTATTAAGGTAATTACTTATAGTGATTCTATCTTACAAACAATGTCTGCAAGTATATTATCAAAGGGCGATGTTGTGTTAGGAATCTCCCATACAGGATCTAATATGGATGTATTAAACGCAATGGAGCTGGCAAAAGATGCTGGTGCTACTTTAATCTCCATTACCAATGCATCTAGATCTCCAATGACAAAAATTTCCGATATTGTATTACATACTGCAGCTAAGGAAAAATTATATCGGACAGATGCGATATCGAGGATAGCGCAATTAACGATCATAGATATTTTAGTTGCTGGAATAAGAAATCAAAAGTATGAATACTATGAAAAAAAATTACAAAAAACAACAAGATCTACCGTAGATAAAAAAATATGAAAAAAAATTCTCTTTTTTTTAAAAATATCTTGAAGATAATTACCACCATGTGTTAAGGTTATCTTAACACCAAAGAATTCAGAATTTTCAGAGGTAAGTTTTTAGTTTTCAGCAAACGCTTTCAAAAAACGAAGGGGGAAATGGAATGAAAACATTATGGTCGTTGATTCTAATTGTGTCTATGGTATTTATCTTAGGGGCTTGCAATGGTTCTTCTGAAAGTAACGCTGAGGTAGAAGGATCAAATGCAGAAACTAATGAGGAGGAGACAAATGCAGGAAATGATGTAGAAGAAACAAATGCAGGAAATAATGCGGAAGAAGCGAACTCGAATAACGAAGAAACGGTAACTTTGAATCTTTCAACACCTGATCCGGACTCTTCATCTATAACTGTTGCTGCAGAGGAGTTCGCCAAGGTAGTAAATGAAAAAAGTGAGGGTTCAATAGAAATAGAAGTTCATGCTAATGGAACCTTATATGGTGCAGATCCTTCAGCAGGTGTTAGACAACTAGGTGAAGGTAGTATTGATATGCTAGTTTTATCAACTTCGCTTTATGCGAATTTCAAACCAGAGTTTAGTGCCATTAGTATACCTTATATATTTGATGATGGTGATCAATTCTTATCCTTTCTTAATGAAGAGCCAGGGGATAAGCTATTGGATAGTATATCAGACTTAGGAATTGAA
This sequence comes from Salipaludibacillus sp. CF4.18, assembly GCF_051262595.1. Classification (NCBI taxonomy): domain Bacteria; kingdom Bacillati; phylum Bacillota; class Bacilli; order Caryophanales; family Bacillaceae; genus Salipaludibacillus; species Salipaludibacillus sp. CF4.18. The sequence goes on along the minus strand of NZ_JBIMEV010000025.1, from coordinate 51,374 downwards.
GGTCTTGGATATTGGACACGTGATTTTAGGCAAATTACGAATTCACGAAATCCTATTAATGAGCCAGAAGATCTTGAGGGACTAAGCCTAAGAGTACCAAACAATCCACTATGGGTTGAATTCTTTCAAGGAACAGGTGCTGTGACAACTCCAATGGACTTCGGTGAAGTTTATAATGCATTGCAACTGAAAACAATTGATGGACAAGAAAATCCAGTAGATGTAGCTTTAGCTACGAATTTTTATGAAGTTCAAGACTATCTGACAATATCGAATCATATGGCTGATGGTTGGATCGTTGGGATTAACGATGAAAAATTTAATGAACTATCATCTTCACAACAACAAATACTAACAGATGCTTCAAACGAGCTGCAAGGTTGGAAATGGGACTTTGATCAAGGAGAGTTTGCTTCTACAGTGGAAGAATTGGAATCAGAAGGTATGGAAGTGAATGAATTAACACCGGAACAGCAACAGTTATTTGTAGATGTTTCAATCGAGGCTTATCCAGAATTTAAAGAGGTTATTCAAAATGATGAATTTTTTACAGAAGTGCTTGATTTTGTAGGGAAGAGTGAGTAATAAATAAACATTAAGGATGTAAAACCTCCGAAAAGTAAGCGCTTACGATTGGTGGAATTTTCGGAGGTACTCCTTAATATAAAACAAGGGAGTTTTGGTAATGGTATTGGAACAGTTGAGAGATAAATCTAAGCCATTCTTTAATATCTTAAATAAAGTCTCTGATGCTTTAGCTGCCTTGACAGCGGTGGGTATATTTATTGTAGTAATCTGGCAAATAACCGGAAGATTGATAGGTAACTCAGCTCCGTGGACGGAGGAATTAACACGCTATATATTTATATGGATGATATTTTTGGGAATAGGAATAGGATTTAGAAAAGGTGAATCTGCTAGAGTGACAGTCTTTTTAAATGTACTACCAAAAATATTTAAAAAATTATCAATCTATTTTTATACGGGTGGTACTATTCTGTTCTTTTTATTTATGTTAGTTGCTGGAATTAATTTAATTATACAGCAAGGCAATATGAATGAAACAAGTACAGTTCTTGCACTTCCTATGTGGTTAATTGGTCTAAGTATACCATTTGCTGCTGTTGTAGGAATACTTAATGTCTTTCAATCTTTGTTATATGACATAGATTTACTGTAGGAGTGATTTGATGTCTATTTTCCTATTATTATCCTTTCTAGTTCTAATGATTTTGGGTATTCCAATTGCAATATCTTTAGGGTTGTCGGTAGGAATTACTGTTTTATTTTTTACAGATGTACCACTGAGCATTGTTATCCAATCTATGTATAGCTCAATGAATAGCTTTATAATGGTGGCCGTTCCACTCTTTATTTTAGCGGGCATCATCATGGATGAAGGAAAGATTGCCGAAAGTATCTTTTCTTTTGCCAAGAGTTTAGTTGGGTGGTTAACTGGCGGTTTGGGTCATGTAAACATCCTAGCTAGTTTAATTTTTTCAGGAATGGCGGGTTCTTCCGTAGCTGATGTTGTAAGTACTGGTAGAATTACTATTAATGCAATGACTAGAAGTGGTTATCCAATACAGTATGCGGCTTCGCTATCATTGGTATCATCTATGCTAGCTACGATTATACCACCAAGTATACTAATGGTGGTTGCAGCGTCAATAGCAGGTGTTTCTATTAGTGCTGCGTTAATAGGTGGATTAGTACCAGGACTGATTATTGCATTTCTACTAATGGTTTATAATTATTTTTATTGTAAAAAGAAGAATATTGGTGTTCACCAAAAATTCAGCTTCAAGTTGTTAATGAAAGAATTTATTAATGCATTCCCAGCTTTATTGGCTCCAGTTATTTTGTTAGGAGGGATTTTAAGTGGTTTCTTCACTCCCACCGAAGCTGCGGCTATTGCAGTATTATATACATTAATTATATCAATTTTTGTTTATAAGGGAATTAAAATTAAACAGCTCCCAAGTATTTTTTATCGAACAGCAAGTTTAACTGGAACAATTCTTTTTATAGCTGTCACTGCTAAACCAGCTAGCTGGTTATTTGAATACGATGGATTACCATCTAGGTTAGCAACTTCAATTACAGAGTTTAGTGAATCTCCATTAGTCATTTTATTAATTTTATTTGTTTTCTTAATTGTGGTTGGCATGTTTATGGATGCTACAGCAGCTATCTTTATCTTAGTTCCAATCTTAATGCCTACAATTTTAGTAGTTGGTATTGATCCAGTCTTTTTCGTTATCTTGATGGTTATATTGTTATCATTTGGCTTAATTACACCGCCTATAGGTGTATGTTTATATGCTGTATGCAATATTACCGGGCTTAAAATGGAAGATTTAACAAAAGGAGTAACCCCACTAATTCTAGCTACACTTGGTATATTATTAATTTTTATTTTATTCCCACAATTAATCACTGTACCGTTGGGATGGTTTGGTCAATAAAATGGAATTTAATAAACTTGGTACGTTTTTTCATATAATTGTGTGTTATGATGAAGGTAATTACCACCACAATTTTTTATATCAAGGAAAATCAGATTAAATAGGAGTGGTTCAAATGAAAGCAGCAGTTTTTCATGGTCCAAATCAAATGGATGTAGAAGAAGTAAAAAAACCACAGATAACTGATTGCGAAGTGCTGGTAAAGGTAGCAGCGAGTGCAATTTGTGGGACAGATGTTCGTATTTTTGAAGGTAAAAAAACAAAGGGAGTTCGAACACCGTCCATTATTGGTCATGAGACGGTAGGTTCAATTGTTGAAGTAGGAGAAAAAGTAGAAGGATATCAGGTTAATGATCGCGTTGGTATTATGCCGGTAATTTCTTGTAAAAAGTGTCATTACTGTCTAAATGGAATGGAAAATGTTTGTGCTAATCGAACGGCTATTGGTTATGAATTTGATGGAGGATTTGCTGAGTATATTAGAATCCCTAAGGCTGCTGTTGAGTCTGAAAACTTAGTGAAATTACCAGATCAAGTAACATTTGAAAGAGCAGTTATTTCTGAACCTCTCGCATGTTGTATAAATGGACAAAAAAAAGCAAAAGTCAAAATGGGTGATACAGTTGTTGTTATTGGAGGTGGTCCGATAGGATTAATGCATGTACAGCTTGCTAAAATTGCTGGGGCTAAACGAGTTATCTTAAGTGAGTTAATTGAACATAGAAGAGAAAGAGCACTGGAAGCTGGAGCAGATATTGTCATTAATCCACTTAAAGAATCTTTAGAAGAAACTGTTATGACTACTACAGCAAAACTCGGAGCAGATGTTGTCATTATGGCTATTGGAGTTCCATCTTTGGTGAATAGTAGTGCAAAGTTGTTAAAGAAAGGTGGAACATTAAACTTATTTGCAGGTTTCACTAATGGGGAGTTAACAGAAATTGATCCTAATCTTATTCATTACAATGAAATTAATATAAATGGAACATCTGCTCTAACTCGTTCTGATTATCATAATGCACTTTCATTCATTGAAGCAGGACTTATTAATACTGAAATTCTTAGTTCATTTGGTTATACGTTAGATACTATTAATGAAGCAATAACAAATGTTAGTAGTGGTGAAGGCATGAAATCAATCATAACTGTTTAATTCAGTTTGATAGATAAATAGAAAAAAACAAAAAAATTAGAGGAGTTGGTTAGTTTGTCATTACTAGGAAAAGAAATTCGTATGAGCCGTTTATTGAATCAGAATGATGGGAAATTATTGGCAGTAGCAGTGGATCAAGCAGTGGCTAGAGGTATTTTTGAAGAATTAATGCCAATTGAAAGGAAAGTTAGTGAAATTGTTGCCGGAGGTCCAGACGCCATCACCATGCACAAGGGAATTGCTGATAGTTGTTTCCGCGAACATGTAGGAAAAGCGGGTTTTATTTTGAAATGTTCGACATTTTCACCGTGGCAGCCTAATTCTGATGCTATTGTTACTGATGTAAAAGAAGGAATACTCCTTGGGGCTGATGCCATATCAATTGGATGTATTGTTGGTGGTGATGATCAACCAGAACAAATTCGCAATCTTGGATTAATGGCCGGTGAAGCTCATGCTTTGGGTATTCCAGTAATAGCACATATATATCCTCGCGGGAATAAAATTCCACTTGAAGAGAAAAACGATTGGAAGCACGCAGCTTATGCGGTAAGGTTAGGTGCTGAATTAGGAGTCGATATCGTAAAAACTAAGTACACAGGTGATCCAGAATCCTTCCATAAAGTGGTTTCTTCTACACCTTCAAAAGTGGTAGTAGCAGGAGGAGATATTGGTAATAACCTCGAAGATTATTTCCAAATGATTCATGATGTAATAGATGCAGGAGGAACAGGAATTACATTTGGACGTGTTGTTTGGAATAACAGTAACCCAACAGCAATTGTTAAATCCTTCAAACATATCATTCATAATAATGGTACAGTTAAAGAAGCCAATGAATTATATAAAGATCTAATAAACCAATAAAATATTAAGTTATAAGGTGATCCTATGTCCCATGTAATCGGTATCGATATTGGAACGAGTGGAATAAAAGTTGGAGCTATGGATAAAAAAGGAGAATTGGACTTTATTTGTTATAGTCCATACTCCCTTCTTTACCCTAAAAAGGAACAGATAGAAATAGATGTTAATCAAGTCTGGGAAAAAACGAAGGTACTTTTGCTTGAAGTATTTAAAAAAGTAAGTAAACAAGGTTCAGTAGATGCAATTTCACTATCTACATTTTGTAATACCTCTGTTTTTTTAGATGAAGAGGGGAATGCATTAGGTAACGGGATCATGTATTTAGATCAAAGAAGTAAAAAGGAAGCAGAATTAATCAGGGATTTAGTGGGGGATGAAAAATTACAAAAAATCACTAAAAACCGACTAGAGCCAGGAATGTTTTCTGTAACAACTTTATTATGGAGCAAAAATAATGAAATAAACCTTTATAATAAAACCTATAAATGGGGGAATTTGTCCACGTTTATTTTAAGTAAGTTGACCGGTGAATTTGTAATGGACTGGACCCAGGCTTCATTTTCTGGAATTTTTGATATGGTAGAGTATAACTGGTCTAAGGAATTATGTGAAATAATCGGAATAGATCAATCGATTCTTCCAAAAGTAGTTGATCCCCTTGAAGTAATCGGATTTAGTGACATTTTTTCAGATGTTAATCTAATGAAGGAAATACCTGTAATTGCAGGAGGTGCAGATACTGCATGTTCTACCTTAGCATTAGGAATAAAACCTAATGAGTTGTTTGAGTCAATAGGGACCTCTAATGTTTTAACTGTTTGTACAGATAATTCAACTAATATGGATATTCGCTTTTTAAATCGATGTCATATTATCAAAGGTCAATGGCTTTCCCATGGTGCGATGTCTACGCCTGGAGCGGCGGTTAAATGGTATAGTAACACATTTCTAAGTGAAAAGGATATTCTTGAGGAGACTGCCAAACAGTCACCAATAGGTTCTAATGGTGTCTTTTTCTTACCTTATATGCAGGGAGAGCGATCTCCTATTTGGGATCCAAATGCCAGAGGGGTATATGTTGGTCTCCATTTAAATACAACAAAGGAAGATATGTTTAGAGGTATTTTGGAAGGGTGCGCTTTTGGATTACGTCAAATATACGAAATAATCCAATCGGAGTATAGGACCGATTTTCGAAACATTCAAGCAATTGGTGGAGGTTCTAAGAATAGGGTTTGGGCACAAATTAAAGCAAATGTGTTAAATGAGACTATTGAGATCAAAAGTATCTCTGAAACTGGAGTGTATGGTGCATGCCTTGTTGCTAGTGTCGCAGTATCATATTTTAATTCTTTTGAAGATGCACAATGTCAAATAAAAAATGAAACGGTTGATATTATTACGCCACAGAAAGAAAGTGTACTACGTTATAATGAACTTTATCATTTGTTCAATGAACTATATCCATTATTAAAAACTTTTTTTAAAAAAGCCAATTACTAGAATTTAATTTGAAATGTGGTGAAGTGATGGACAAACCAAAAATTTATATAACTAGAAAATTACCAAAAGAAATTATTAATAATTTAGAAGAGTACTTTATAATAAGTATGTGGCAAGAAGAGGATGTCCCGGTTCCAAGAGATGTGTTGTTAGAGAACGTGAAGGATATTGATGGTCTATTTTGTCTTTTAACTGAGGATATTAATAAGGAATTACTTGATAAAGCACCGAACTTAAAGATAATTAGTAATATGGCAGTGGGCTATAATAATGTAGATGTTGAGGAAGCTAAAAAAAGAAATATCATCGTTACAAATACTCCAGGAGTGTTAACTGAAACTACTGCAGATCTAACTTTTACACTTCTAATGACTGCTGCACGGAGAATAGTTGAAGCTTCTAGTTATTTAAATGAAGGTAACTGGAAAACATGGTCACCTATGCAATTAACTGGGCAAGATATTCATGGAGCTACTTTGGGGATTATTGGTTTGGGAAGAATTGGTGAAGCACTAGTTAAAAGAGCAAAAGGGTTTGATATGAATATCATATACAATAATAGAGAGCCGAAACCTGAAAAGGAAAGAGAATTAGGTATTCAATATCGGGATCTAAATAGTTTATTAAAAGAATCTGATTTTGTATGTATTCTTATTCCTTATAGCCCCAATGTTTATCACCTTATTGGTGAGAAAGAATTGTCGATGATGAAAAGCACGGCTGTGCTAGTAAACACCGCACGTGGTGGCATTGTAAATGAAAGCGCTCTTTATAACGCGTTGAAGAATGGGGTTATTTGGGGCGCTGGATTAGATGTATTTGAAAAAGAACCTGTTTCTTTAGATCATCCTTTATTAACATTGAAAAATGTCGTAACCTTACCACATATAGGAAGTGCAAGTATTAATACGAGATTAAAAATGGCAGAGTTAGCTTCTAATAATTTAATAAAAGTTTTATCAGGAGAAGAACCAATAACTCCAGTTTCATAAAGGTTGTTTTGAGGAACACAAATACGGATTATTCGTGTGTAGTGAATATTGTAAGGTATATGGTGATCACTAGATAATGATTAAGGTTCGGTAATGAGTTTCTTGAATGATCTCTACGCCATGTAATATCTGATAATTCCTAAATATATGAATACTTTATCTTTAGCTGATTGCACCGTTGTATGTCCTATAGGTATTATATCTTCTAACGTTCTTATTAAAAATAGGAGCGTTAGAATTATTAGCTTGTAGTTCCAAAGTAATCATTATAGTAACTATTATCAGACACAATATTGAGAACAAATAAATGAAAAGTACTTATATGACTAAGTTAAAGAAGGTTGATGATCCATGAAAATTGTTATTGCACCAGATTCTTTTAAAGAAAGTTTAACTGCGCTTCAAGCTTCAAATGCTATAGAAGAAGGACTTAAAGAAGCTTTTCAGGAGAGAGAGGCTTCTTTTGTAAAGATTCCTATGGCGGACGGTGGCGAAGGAACAGTTCAATCGCTAATTGATGCAACTGGAGGAAAAATGGAGAAGCTTTCTGTAAAAGGGCCGTTAGGGAATGAAGTTAATGCCTTTTACGGTTTACTTGGTAATGGCAAAACAGCAGTTATTGAAATGTCGTCTGCCTCTGGAATTCAACTTGTACCAGTTGAGAAGCGAAATCCTCTTATTACAACAACTTGGGGAACAGGTGAGTTGATTTTGTCTGCTATAGATAAAGGTATTAACCATCTCATTATTGGAATTGGGGGAAGTGCAACAAATGATGGTGGGGCCGGTATGATACAAGCCTTGGGCGGGAATTTATTAAATGCCACCGGAGAAGAAATTAATTTAGGTGGCGGCGGACTTGAAGAGCTTGAAAGAATTGATTTAAGTAGACTGGATAAACGACTAAGAGACATAAAAATTGAGGTTGCTTGTGATGTCGATAATCCATTAACAGGACCTAATGGAGCAGCTGCAATATATGGTTCACAAAAAGGAGGAACCAAGGAAATAAATGAAAAATTAAATAAAAATTTAGCGAACTTTGCAGAGGTTATTCGAAGGGACTTAGAGAAAGACATTGAACACACAGCAGGAGCAGGGGCAGCAGGAGGTTTAGGTGCTGGATTACTTGCTTTTTTGAATGCAGAATTAAAAAGTGGAGGGAGATTGGTAATTGATGCAGTAGACTTAGAAAAGGAAGTCTGTAATGCCGATTTAGTCATTACAGGAGAGGGGGGGATCAATCATCAAACAATTCATGGTAAAACGCCTATTTGCGTAGCAGAGGTTGCAAATAAATATGGTGTTCCGGTTGTTGCATTCGCTGGCAGTTTGACTGATAATTACTCGAATGTATATCAGAACGGAATCGATGCAGTTTTCAGTATCGTACCAGGTATTGTAAGTTTGGAAGAAGCTCTAGAAACCGGTTATGAAAATTTAAAAAACACAGCTAGGAATGTTGGGAGAATGTTAATATTAAATTCGAATAGGGAAGCATAGGGACTGTTCGGGACCGATGATAAAGTCCAACTTTTTCAAAGTGAAAAAATGTAATTAAAAAACAAGGCCATAGAATAGCTCCTAAGCCACGTTTGTTATATAGGGAGACACATTTATGTACCCTAAAAATAGACCGCTTTTCAAAAATAACGACTTTTTCACTGGTCCCGGACGGTTCTCTGCTTCATTTTCACCGCTTGAGTAGTGGTGATAGTGGCTGGGTTTTATGAGGTTATCGAGAAATAAAAGAAAAAATAGCACCACTGCCATGCGTGAAGAATACGGCCTGACCCCCACTCAGCTAAAGCATTAATGCAGAAATGTATCGCATAACTTTAAAATTCTGATGCTCCCAGGAATTTAAAGTGTTCAATATCGATACTTGGTTGTTCTGTGAATAGGTATGAAAAAACTAAATAATAAGCCCTCGGAAGTATATTCCGAGGGCTTATGCTTCATTTCATCTCTCTCAATTAGACTGAGAACTACTTATCATTTGATGTTACTGTACTTTAAATTGTTCTAATTTCCCTTTTGTTATTGATTCAGGATTACGTCTATGTTTATCGCACCATTTATCCATATCTCGAAATCGGATATTAGGTACCTTCTGAAAAGCGATAAAGCGAAAGGTGTCTGTAAAGAAGAGAGAAGAGAGGAGACGGGAATTTTGCTTCCTTTTGGATCGCAAAAACTCCCTCCGTCCCCTGTGCTTTTTGTTGGTAACTTAATCAGACATAATTCTAATTAAGTCATACTGGTAAAATTTGCGATTTCTTTTTCTATCATTACCAAATATCATATTTAGTTCAACTAATTGCCTCAGACTTTTCCTAATAGTTGGAGCTGCTAAGTCTGTTGTTTTTTGAAGTTGGTGAACGGTGGCTACTGGACTAGAGAATAAAGCTCCCCAAACTTTTTTAGTAGCTGGTTGTTCAATTTTAGAGAGACCTTCATTAAATAATTTTTCAGCCTCATCTAATTTTCTATATTGGTGTTTAGCCATCCGTATCGTAGCATCAAGGAAAAATACAATCCAACTTTTCCAGTCAGGTTCTTTGTGTCCAGATGCACGTACAGCATCTAACATAGCGTAGTATTTGAACCTTTCTTTCTCTAACTCTTCACTCAAGAAAAAGAATGGGGAGTCGATCAGTTCCGATTGTAGGAGATATAATACGATTAAGATTCTACCCAGTCTTCCATTCCCGTCTAGGAAGGGGTGAATGGACTCAAATTGTGCATGGATAACTGCTACTTTTATTAAAGAATGTAACGTTTCAGCTTCCTTAGCTTGATACGGATGTCCGTTGATATATCTTTCAAGGTTTGTCATATAATCATCCATTAGTTGTGGTTCAGGAGGGATGTATGATGCATCTTTGATATTTTTTGTTGGTCCAATAAAGTTTTGGATTTTTCTGTATGCACCAGATGAACTAGTTGACCCCCGTGCATCTTTCATAAGCTCTATGTGCATGTCACGAATGAGTCGTTCTGTTATTGGATAACCAGTTTGGATCGCGTCCACACCCATTTTTAATGCACGTTGGTAATTTCGAACTTCTATTTTCTCCCAGTCCGGTTCTTCCTCCACATTGTCTTCAAGCATTTCACTAAATGTAACTTGAGTTCCTTCGATTCTTGTAGATTGAACAGACTCATGTAGTGTAATAAGTTGAATAAAAGATTCGTTTACTATTGAATAATGAAGTTTTTGTTTTAACCTTTCTAACTCTGCTGTTGCCTCAACTACTTTTTTATAAAACAAAAGTTCCGTTTCAGGATCAAAGGTAATCGGGAGGAATGGTAAGTTGTATGGTTTCTTCAAAGTTAAGACCTCCTATGATATTTATTTTACTATTATTATCTATAATAACTTAAATTAATACATTACGCCATTTTTTGCGTGATTTATATCGTGAATCCGAAGCGGGGGACGGTTCTTAAAGGGATCAATCGGAAGTTTTGCCAAATTAAAACGACCTAAACGTGATGATTGCTCACGTTCAGGTCGTTTTTCACACAGTGGATAAGCACGCAAAATTTTTGATTGTCCAGAAGAAGGAAGTCGCGTTTCTCAGGCACAAAAATTCATTATTAAAAGTTCATAAAATATTCAAAGTTAGTAGCAGGAATTTCAGAATTAACGTCGAAAAAAGGGGTTTTAATAAATAACCTTATTTTCACCTCTTATTTACCATTTAATATCTTCATTATACGTTATATTTAGATAGATAGCACTGAGGTTTTGATTTTAGCCATCGCACAGCGATTTCGTTCTTCTCTTCATCATCATTTGCACGGGGTGGGTAGTGTAGTGGTGAGAGGGGGTGGTGTTTAGAGGTAATTGGAGAAGTAAAAGAAAAATAGCAAACTGCCATGCGTGAAGAAGCACGCTTCACGCATGGCAGTTTTGTATTGGTTTGAAGGGATTGTGACAGTGTGGTCGTTTCAAGGGGGAGGATTGGGGACGGTTGAAAGTTCCAAGTGTTTAACCCATAATCGGCCGAATATATTTAATGGGGTCATCGATCAAAGATCTATTCATCTTGATGATGCCTTTAATGAAATGTATGTTAGAAGATAATTTAATTGAGGGAAGGAAAACCGCTTGGTAGATAAATTGAATAGGCCGGTGAGACATGAAATTAGATTATTTCCTAAAACTTCTATATGAATGGGCTAATTAATTACTAACAGCCATCCGACCGAGCGGACCATCTTCATCAATAATATCCTGTAATTCATATACTGAAATTGGAAACATGGGGAATCCAAATACATACGGAGTTATTTCGTAGAGCTGAAAATAGATAACAAGAGTTTTGTCAGCAATGTAAAAGTCTTGGTTTGGTTCAATGGATGTGAAGGTGTCGAGAAGCTGAATATCTCGTTGCTGGATTTGCGCACGAATTAAGGTTGAAATTCGGTTGATATAATCACTTTCAGTTCTGAATAAATCTTTAAGTTCAACCCTCGTTCTGTTTTGCAGATCGAACGTCAAAGATTTAATATACGTCATCCCATGAGCAGCCTGGTGATGGTACGTATAATTGGAGATTGATAAGCTCAGAACCTGGCGTTGGTTATTTTTAATTTCATATGACCCGATCATTTCTACTACTGTAGTTGGCATATTGTCAATTTGTTCATTTATCAGCTGCTGCGTTTGATTAATAACTGTTTGATTAATATATCTTTCAAATTGGTAGTCATGCATTCCAATTACCTTAGGAAATAGAACTGTTTTATTTGGTCCGTAGCTAATCTTAACTGGTTCAATACAGACAGGTAACTCCGTCGACATAGTAAATCACCCTTTTTGGTTAATAACCTATCGTATTCTTGAACCATAAAACGCGTTCCTATCAGGAAACATGGGGACGGTTCCGTGCTTCATTTTCATGGCGTGGGTAGTGTGATAGGGGCTGGTTTTTTAAGAAGTTATCGGTGCAGTAAAAGAAAAAATAACAAAACTGCCATGAGTGAAGAGGTGCGTTCACGCATGGCAGTTTTGTAATGGTTTGATGATGTAAATGATGTTTAGTTGAATTGTGAGTACTGGTGTGTAATGATGTACTTACAATCGTACGTATATATTATTTTCGAATAGACTACAATAGAGAGAGGAGATTTTAGAAATGAGTGTGATAAACATGAAGAACAAAGAAGTTCGTAAAGTGAGTCGGATGGGAAATAGCCTAGGCGTGGGGATTCCAAAGTCCATCATTGATGCCTTAAAGCTAGAGAAAGGCGATGATTTGCAGTTTACCGTGGATAGCAACAATCGTATTATGTTGGAGAAAAAAAAGAAGTTAGAGGATCGCGTAGATCCGGAATTATTAGAAATGCTTGCGGAAACGTTTGAAGAACATGACGAGGTGTTCCGTAATTTGAAGGATCGTTAAGCAATGGAGTATTTAACGTATCGAGATGTCGTGCTTATCCATTATTTAATTATGAAGCGATATGGTGAAGGTGAACATGCAGGTGTAAAAGACGAAGGGTTGTTGGAATCGGCTCTCCACCGACCGAAACAAACTATTGTAGGAGAAGATGCGTATCCTTCGCTTTGGGAAAAGGCAGCGGTGTTATTCCAGTCCGTTTCAAGAAACCATGCCTTTTACAATGGTAATAAGCGAACATCTTTTGCTGTTACGGAATTGTTTTTAAAAAAGAATGGGTACAAACTGAAGAAAGTATACAATCAAGAAATCGAAGACTTCACTGTCGATGTAGCCAGAGGCGCAGTCGGGATGGAAGAGATTGCTTTTTGGTTAGAGGCGCACGCTGAACCTCGCTAGGGAAGCATGGGGACGGTTCTCTGCTTCATTTACATTGGCTAATTACAGTGAATGCCAGGTTGTTTACCAGTTTTTCTTCAATGAAAAATAGTCAGCTGTATAAGGCAAACGATTAATAATGTTTTGGCAGCCTAATAACTAGTAATGATGTGTAAATAATGATTGGGTTAATTTATATTTGTGGTTATAATTATATAATAGTGGTAAGGGATTCACATTGTACAAATCACTAGACATTCTAGTGGAGCGTAGAAATATGCCCCAACTAAAGCTCTGTCGCTTTTGTGGTTTCTTGAAACTTAACCTGTACCAACATAACGATCAGCGAGGAAGTTCCAATCCTCCAAGAAGAGGGCCCATAAGTTCGGTCTACGTCTTACTGCTAATGGATGGTAAGCAACCGCAACTTGATACTCTTTTACTTGATGCAATTTTCCACGTAAAGACTTTACCTCAGCTAAAGGATCTTCAAAAAAAGACTGCACAGCAGTATTTCCTAAGCAAAAAATAAATTTCGGCTTTTTTTCTTTAAGTTGCTGTTCAAGGTGGTAGGACATACAAGTTTGTCTAACTACTTCCTTATCATAAGAGCGGACAGGCTTACGTTTGAGAATATAAGTGATATAAAGGTCTTCTGAACTCAAACCAACAGTCGTTACAGCTTTTTGTAATGTCTGTCTTGTTCCACATACAAATGAATTACCTTCCTTATCTTCTCGTGCTCCAGGGTTATCTAATAAAACCATAATAGGCGCTTCAGGATTACCTTCTCCCCAAACCATTCTTGTTCCATGTTTATCTAGTCCGCATTTTCCGCAATTCACTAGGTCATGTGGTGTCGGTTCTTCCGGCCACAATTCAGGACAGTCGTTTTGCAATTTTTTCCCTCCTTTATGATTTTATCCGTATACTCTTTCCGATTTTTGCGATGAATACACTAACTCTTAACAGTTCCATGATTTTATTATCGCTAGAACCTTATCTTGGTCTACAATATTTACAGCATAGTAGCGAAGATCCTTATATTTAACTTCTCTAATCGGGTGCTTATTTGAAATACAATGTATCGTTTTTAAAGCCGTCATATCAGGGAAGCTAAAGGCTATCAGAATGATTGCTTTATTACCTCCAATAACCCACGTTCCTTTGGTACCAAGAATTACAGGTTTTTTCTTTCCAGACAAGTAGTATTGATACACCCACTCCTGTTCAGAAAATGCCTTTTTCAATCTAACACCGCTCTTCCTATATGGTTGGTTACTATAAGGATTCCTCAAAAAAATGAAGTTATGTGCATGTTCCTAAAACGAATGCCCGTTACTTTCAACGTGACGAAGACAAAGTTACTCTTCTCGTTCTTAACATACATCCGCTGGGACTAAACGTTGATGGATGAAAAAGTAGGAAAGTGTTTTCACTGTGAGAAAGTTATTTATTGTCGAAGTGGTTTTTTAAATGGTGTCGTTCAAATGATGGCTTACTTTTATGCTTTGATTGTCTAAAGAAAGATAGTGAGAAGAACGATGAAGAAGCAAGATCGTTTTAAATTCAAAAATAACCAACCTTGGTAGTATGCTATACTTTTAAAAAAAGGTTTATAAGGGGGAGTTCGCTTTGAAGTGAAGAGAACCTTCAAGGTATCAAAAGAAAAGGCTTACACAGGTTTGCTTGATCTTGATTCCGCTAAGATTTGGATGCATTAAAAAGCTAATTAGAGAAGTAATTACTAGTTTGGGACTACAGATAAGGGTGAAACTGAACCAATTAGGAACAATGCGGTTAAAGGAGATTTGACCAAATGACAATTATTGATAAATTAAACCTGAGTAAATATAAAGATCTGACCGTGCTTCATCAACCAAGCGATTATGATTTGTTTAACGGATATAAGACGACATTATCTGGAGACCATGATGCTATTTTCATTTTTGTCGAAACGATGGATGAGATGGTGAATTATACTCATAAGATTATCGATGAGGAACAATTACTTGAAAAAGGATACGTATTTTTTGCCTATCCGAAAAAAGGAAACAAGCGGTATGATACGTTCATTCACAGAGATGATATTTTTCGGGCAATAAACGTAGGCGAAGACGGATATGTGGAAAATAGCGATGTGAAATTCTCGCGGATGGTGAGTATGGATGATGTATTTACTGTCGTTGGATTGAAGCGTGAAAAGAAGAAAGCGAAAAAGTCTTCCGCTGCAAGTCAGTGTGTATCAGATTATGAGGATCATATAAAAGATATAGAAAAATTATTAACAGATTATCCAAATGAACGTCAGTTTTATCAGGAACTAACACCGGGTTACCAAAGGGATTGGGCTCGTTATATATTTTCTGCTAAGCAACAGAAAACCCGTGATAAACGCCAAGCACAAATGGTTGATATCTTATCACAAGGATATAAATCAATCGATCTGTATCGTCAAAAAAAGGAAACATAGGGACGGTTCTGTGCTTCATTTACATAGCTTGAGTAATGGCGATAGCCGCTGTTTTTAAGAGGTTATCGGATACAGTAAAGAGATACGTAACAACCTCGCCATGCGTGAAGAATAACGCTTCACGCATGGCGAGGTTTATATTAGTGAGCAATACTCAGGTAATCATATCGTTTAAGTTGAAACCTTTCATTTTTATTATAGAATGATCGGGGTTTTGTCAGAGCATTCCAGGACCTGGGAATATATTAGCCAAGTCACTGATTGTGGGAGATCGTATTGATTATTTGAGATAGAGCATAGCATAAAAATAAATGTATTAGTAATAAGAGTTGTGTAAGCGATATCACTTTTTAAAAATATAACCGTTGACAAGTTGTTTTTTCATGATATATTTAATTTGTAAGCGGATACAAAATGAGAATATTTAGGATTGTTACTGTTCAATCAGGCAAAACCTAAACCATTATTTATTGGGCACTTTGCGCCTAATAATCTGGTTTAGGTTTTTTTATTTCTTAAATATCCTCAAAAAGCAAAAATAATATTTTAAAACTTTATGGAGGTGTTGGGGATGGATTATGGAAAACTAGCAAAAGAAATACTTGAGTTAGTTGGTGGCAAGGGAAATGTTAAAAGTGTTGTACATTGTATTACAAGGCTTCGCTTTAAATTAAAGGATGAAAGTAAAGCGAACACAGAAGCATTGAACAATCTTGATGGTGTTGTAACTGTTAGGCAAAGTGGTGGGCAATATCAAGTTGTTATTGGAAACCATGTACCTGATGTTTATAAAGCGGTTGTTTCAGAAGGTGGATTTGACTCAGCATCACCAGTGGATGAAGATGAAGAAAAAGGAAGCATTTTCAATCGTTTTATTGATATGATAGCGGGTATTTTCACACCGATACTTGGTGTACTAGCAGCATCCGGTATGATTAAAGGATTTAATGCTTTATTTGTTGAACTTGGTTGGATGGATAATACAGGCGGAACTTATCAAATATTAAACGCAACAGGTGATGCACTATTTTACTTCTTGCCAATCCTACTAGGTTATACAGCAATGAAGAAATTTGGTGGAACCCCGTTTTTAGGTATCGTTATAGCCATGGCACTCGTGTATCCAGCACTTGTAGCTGTTCCGGCGGCAGGAGAACCATTGTATATGTTGTTTGCAGGAACCATGTTTGAATCACCAGTATACATCGAGTTTTTGGGTATCCCAGTTATTTTAATGACATACTCTATGTCCGTTATACCAATTATCATAGCTGCTATCTTTGCAGCAAAAGTAGAAAAGTTTTTAGCTAAAGTAACACCAGCGATGGTAAAAATGTTTGTAGTGCCAATGTTTACACTAATTGTTATTGTTCCGTTAACATTTATTGTTATTGGACCGATTGCTACTTGGGCAAGTCAACTATTAGGACAAGGTACTGTATTGATATATGACTTGAGTCCAGTTATCGCAGGTGCAATTGTTGGTGGTTTTTGGTTAGTATTTGTTATGTTTGGTTTGCACTGGGGACTTGTTCCAATTGGTATGAACAACTTAGCAACTATTGGTAATATGCCAATATTATCAATGATGTTTGCACATTCATTCGCATTAGCGGCAGCGATATTAGCTGTTTTTATTCGAACAAAAAATCAAAAAACAAAATCACTTAGTATGCCAGCATTCATTTCGGCGTTGTTCGGTGTAACAGAACCGGCTTTGTACGGTATTGCTTTACCACTTAAAAAACCGTTTATTTTCACAATCATTTCATCAGCAATTGGTGGGGGTATTTTAGGATACTTTGGCACTACTGCTTGGATTTTAGGCGGAATGGGAATATTCCAATTTCCAAGTTTTATTCACCCTGAAGAAGGTTTAAACACAGCATTTACAGGTTCCATTGTGGCTGTAGTAGTAAGTTCCATTTTAGCATTCGTTCTAACTTACTTCTTTGGTGGATTCGGCAAAGAACAAACAGAAGAAACACCAAATAACAAAGTGATTAAAAGTGAAGAAATTGTGAGTCCAATAAAAGGTCACATTATTTCGTTAAGCGAGGTATCTGATCAAGTCTTTGCATCAGAATCTGTCGGTAAAGGAATTGCCATTCTACCAACGGAAGGAAAGGTTTTTGCACCAGTTAATGGAGTTGTGACCACATTATTTAAAACGAAACATGCGATTGGAATCACATCAGAAAACGGTGGTGAAATTTTAATTCATGTTGGTTTTGATACCGTTCAATTAGATGGGGAGCATTTTACTTCTCACATTAAACAAGGTGACGTAATAAAAGTGGGAGATTTATTGTTAGATTTTGATATCGAAATGATTAAAGAAGCAGGGTATGAAGTCATTACACCAATCATCATTACCAATTATGGTAATTATACTAATTTGGTAACAACAACTGCAAAAGATGTAAATGTGAAAGAAAATCTAGTAACTTTATTAGGTGAATCGGTATCAGATGTGATTCCAGTGGATCAATAATCACATCTGAGGGTATATTTTCAGAAAACAGGAGGATTTATTATGACAAAAAAGTATGAGTTTCCAAAAGGGTTTTTATGGGGTGGCGCTACTGCTGCGAATCAATTTGAAGGTGGATATGATGAAGGTGGTAGAGGTTTGAATTTAGCCGATGTGCTCCCAGGTGGAAAATCGAGACTAAAACTATTATCACAGTCTGGGTTTGATTTTGAAATCGATAAAGAAAAATATGTGTATCCAAATCACTTAGGAATTGATTTTTATCATCGCTACAAAGAAGATATTGCTCTTTTTGCAGAGATGGGATTTAAAACATTCCGAATGAGTATTGCATGGAGTCGTATATTTCCAAATGGAGATGAGTTGGAACCAAACGAAGAAGGATTAGCATTTTATGATCGTGTCTTCGATGAGCTTCATAAATACGGCATTGAACCTTTAGTAACATTAGCACATTATGAAACACCATTACACCTTATCAAAGAATACGGCGGTTGGAAGAATAGAAAGTTAGTAGAATTTTTCGATCGCTATGTAGAAACAGTTTTCACTCGTTACAAAGATAAAGTAAAATACTGGTTAACATTTAATGAGATCAATGGAGCGACACATATGCCACTTTTCGGACTTGGTTTTTCAGCTACAAGTGATGAACTACGTCTTCAAGAAAGCTTCCAAGGTTTACACCATCAATTTGTTGCAAGTGCAAAAGCTGTTCAATTAGCTCATGAAATTATACCTGATTCACAGGTTGGATGTATGCTAATTTATGCACCTGTTTATTCGTATGATTCCAATCCAGAAAATGCGATGCATGCGTTAGAAGAGTCAAGACTATTTAACAATTTTTGTGGAGATATCCATGTACGCGGAGAGTATCCAAAATTCAGTCATAGATTCTTCAAAGAAAATTTGATTCAGATTGAGATGGAAGACGGAGATCTAGAAATGATCAAGGAAGGTACAGTTGATTTCATTTCGTTCAGTTACTATATGTCTCGCACAGATAAGAAACATAAAACACCAGAAGAAATCGGACAAGGAAATCTTATTGGTGGTGTAAAAAATCCATTCTTGGAAGCAAGTGATTGGGGGTGGGAAATTGACCCAGAAGGTCTCCGAGTTGCATTGAACGAACTATATGATCGATATCAACTCCCGTTAATCGTAGTGGAGAATGGACTTGGTGCTTATGACAAAGTTGAAGAAGACGGAAGTGTTCATGATGATTACAGAATTGACTACCTTCGTTCACATATCAAAGCCATGGGAGAAGCCATTGAAGATGGCGTAGAATTATTTGGTTACACCTCATGGGGATGTATTGATTTAGTCAGTGCATCAACTGGTGAAATGTCAAAACGGTATGGTTACATTTATGTAGATTTAGACGATGAAGGTAACGGTACTTTAGCACGTAGCAAGAAAAAAAGTTTTCATTGGTATCAAAATGTAATCAAAACAAACGGGGAAGAATTATAAAAGTAAAACGGAGAATAAAAACAAACAATTTAAACACTCATAAATGTTGCTAAAGCAATGTTTATGAGTGTTCTTTCCTTTGTGTTGTGCTTATGGAAATGAACAGCAGCCACAATTGAACGGGACTAGGAGTTGATTGAAGTGTTTAAAGAAAATATACTTAAGAGAATAGATAAAGAAAAGGAGTGGATTTTTAATGGGAAAGGTAATGCCATTCTTAATGTTTCAACAAGGTAAAGCAGAAGAAGCAATGGAGTTTTATACATCACTAATGGAGGATTCAGAAATTACAAACATCGTTAGATATGGAGCTAATGAATCAGGAGACGAAGGTACTGTAATGCAAGCTACTTTTACGATAAAAGGGCAAGAATTTATGTGCATTGACAGTAATGTGACACATGAGTTCTCCTTTACACCATCGTTCTCTATTTATATTACTTGTGATACGGAAGAGGAAATTAATCGACTTTTTCAGAAGCTAAATGAAGGTGGACAGGCACTTATGCCATTAGATGACTATGGTTTCAGCAAAAAGTTCGGTTGGCTAAATGATCGTTTCGGAGTTTCTTGGCAACTAAATCTTCTTAAATAACATGGAAAACTAACTTTTTTACTTGTTCCTTATCGGGTACTTACAAAAGATCTAGAGTTGCTGAAGCGGTAGTCCTTTGAAGGGGCAGTCAGCTAAACAAGAATAGTTACTTGGAGGTAGATATAATGACCAAGAAATTGATTGTAAAAGAAGAAGTTCTTATAGAGGCAACGCCTTCAAAAGTATGGGAGGTTCTTATTAATCCAAAGTATGTGGCACAGTGGGACGAACTTCCGGAAAACTATCCTAGTGAAAATATGACTAAGGGAAGTAAAGTGGTTTGGGAAAATCCTAACGGTGGACAGACTGTTACAACAATCATAAAAGCAGAAGAAATGAAGGAATTAAAAATTGCCTTATACTTGTCGAATTGGGAAGTAAAACCGAATGAAGGCGATGTGGCGTACTTATATCAGTTAGAAGACCAAAATGGCAGTACGTTATTAAAAATTGAAATTGGTGATTTTTCACTTCTAAAAGATGGTCAAAAATATTATGATGCTTCGGTAGAATTTGCATCTGAATCAAAAAAGGTAATTAAGCAACTAGCAGAAAATCAATAGTTCCATTGTGATAAAACCAAGGGGGAAATATTATGACAAAGAGCAATAAGGAGTTGTCACAGGAACAACGTGAAGAACTACTAAGAACTTTGGAAGCCCGTTTTGCGAAAAATATGAACCGGCATAATGGTCTTGAATGGGCTAACGTACAAGCTAAACTCGAAGCTAATACGGAAAAACTGTGGTCGCTTCATGAAATGGAAGTTACTGACGGTGAACCAGATGTTGTTGGCCATGATAACAAGACGGGTGAATACATATTTTATGATTGTTCCGCGGAAAGTCCTAAAGGTCGCAGAAGTGTTTGTTACGACCGTGAAGCGCTGGAATCAAGGAAAAAATTCAAACCGGAAAATAGTGTTATGGATATGGCAACTGCCATGGGCATTGAACTTTTAACGGAAGAAGACTACCGGGAGCTGCAGAAACTTGGAAATTTCGATATGAAAACTTCGAGCTGGGTGCTAACACCTGCTAATATTAGAAAACTTGGGGGCGCCATCTTTTGTGATCGTCGCTATGACACTGTCTTTATGTACCACAATGGAGCAGAATCCTACTATGGTGCAAGAGGTTTCCGCGGTTCGTTAAGGGTCTAAAGTGAAGCAGGCGACGGTTCTCTGCTTCATTTGCACGGCTAGGATAATGGTGGTAATCGCTGGTTTTTAAAGAGTTTATCGGTTTAGTAAAGGAGGTAAATAGCAAACTGCCATGCGTGAAGAAGAGCGCATGGCAAGGTTTGTATTGTGTTGGTCTGAAGAGATGGTGAAAGTGTGATTAGTTAGTTTTGAGCCGCTGTTGGCTATTTGTTTGATCAAATGAAAATGGGCCACACATTCTCCACTCGATAAACCTTCCTAAAGTATCATTTGTGAATTAAATGCTTCTTCAAATCATCGCCACTATAAATAAGTATCGACAAAACTCCTCCACGTCTTTATCGATTTTAACGAGATCGACTCTGTATTGCTTCAGGCCCTCCCAATTCACTAGTGGATTGTAACTCTCTTCTAACCATCCAGCTTTCAAGAGCAAGTTGATATCATTTCGAAACATGGAAGGGAGCCTATTTTTCAGTTCCTCTTTTTGAGTCTCATCATTTACCCTTACGGTAAACCATCCCTCTGGGTCAGAATTTGGTTCCTCGCGCCGCTTATTTTCTTCCTTAATAAACGTACACAATTCTCTAATGTGCTCTTTTGCAAGATCAATCTCTTCAGTCGTCAATCCATCTTCTCTTAACACGAAACGATTCAATTCTTTCATTCTACTCATCCCACCATTTCTGTTATTTTCTCTTTCACATAACAAGTACAGATGGATAAGAAAAAAGGGGGAGGAAACATGGGGACGGTTCTGTGCATCATTTAATAGTGAAAATAAAAATAAATATATTTTTTTCTTCTTCTAACTTGGTTACAGTTTTTAATTCATGTTTCTCCGATTTTAGAAAGGAAAAGAAGGATTCTATACAATGGTTGGACTCTTTCTTTTGTTTCCATTTATTTTTGGAATACTTATGAGTCTTGTATACTGTGTCTAAATACACGTTGAAGAGAAGTGAGGAAGCGGTTACAATTTAGAGTGAATAACAACGTTGTTAAAAAGGACGAGCTTACCAGATGAAAGTAGATTAATTTTACATATAAATAACAACGTTGTTATTTATATTATCTACCTAACTCATGATTTTTCACCCTAAACTATACCGGCTAAACAAAATTTAACCTTGTTCTCTATTTTTATGAAACTGGCTAATTGAGATGGAAGGTTACTTGTTTTCATGAATGAACATACAGCTTGCAAAAGAAAAGCTATGTAAAGAAGAAAGGAGGTTCACTGTTAAGGAAGCTCAACTATACTTTTTTGATGAGGAGAGGGTTCTGAAATGAGGAGAAAACAGAAACAATTTCTAGCAATGATCATGATTTTTATCTTAGTGATATCCCCGATAAACGTGGCTGTCTTTGCTGAAGGGGCAGACGCGGAAGCCGAGAATGAGATGATTTCGGTCTCAAGTGACTGGAAGGGAAGCGTGTTTGGGAATAATGGTGGACAAGGAAATTACACCTATGAAAACTTCGAAATTACAGAACATGATAATGATATAGTGACCGTTCGTAGTTCCAATGATAAAGGGAAAATGGAGAGTGGAACGGAAGGCATCGCTTATTATTTCAAGGATGTTCCGACTAACGAGAATTTTGAATTAAAGGCAACAGCTCATGTAGATGCTTGGACAGCGAATAACCAAGTATCGTTTGGTTTGATGCTTCGCGGAAATGTATTGGAGAATGAAAACGTAGGTACATTTACTGGAGATTACATAGCAGTAGGTGCTCTAGATCAAAAGATGATGGGCTTCCACAAATATGCAGAGTCATCGATTCAAAAAGAGGGTTTCGAATTTAATGCGATTGCCCCTGCTGCTGAGCAAGAATATGACCTTAGCATTCAGAAGTCTGGTAATCTCTATATTCTAAAAATCAACGATGAAATACAGACTCTCGAAAGCTATGAAGGCGAAATTAACTTTGCTGGCCTTTTCACATCAAGAAACACAACCGTGACGTTTAGTGATGTTCACTTAGATATAGATGATGGCAAGGTGGAGCTTGGAGATTGGGGCTTTAGTGCTTTTGGTTCGAATACAAGTACAGATCGTAACCCAAATCCAACGTTGAACGACGACGAGTCCGTCACTCTTTTCGCATCGGGAGGGAAAGTGGCGAGTAGTAATGAAGGCATATCCTTTTATTACAAAGAAGTCCCTGCAGATGCAAATTTTGAAATCAACACAAAAGCAGCTGTGAACAGTTTCAACAGCGATAGCAATATTAGTACACCAAACCAAAAATCATTTGGTTTAATGATTCGAGATGAAATTGGTGAACATGGTGACTCAAGCACACAAACGGCTGACTATGTGGCAGTAGGTGCCCTTGATACAGTTATGAAAGGTTTTTATAAGCAGGGAGAATCTCAATTAAAATTAGAGCCTTTTCAACAGATAACCCTACCTGCAGCCGGTGAAGAGTACGGTCTAACCATTCGAAAGTCTGGGAATACCTTTGTTGTAACAGCAAATGGGCAAAGTGAAACGATGACGGTAGAGAACCTGTTTGAAGATCAGGTGTACGTTGGGTTTTATGTAGCACGTGATGCAGAGGTGACGGTGTCGGATTTTGACATTGATGTCGATGCGAAGAAAGTAACAGGATTAGTAGCAGACGAAAGCGATATGAAAACAAATTATTTAAAAGGAGAAAGCTTAGATGTAACAGGTTTAGTCGTATATCAGTAGCTGATAGATTGGTAGATTTGAGGAAAACATCTTGGAAAATAGCGCTTGTAGCAGTGTTTGTTTTTACAGGGACTTATGTTGGGAGTGCTATTCTAGCTCAAATTGGTTTATATTTATCGGGCAACTAAGGTAGACATTACAGCATCTATCTAACTCAAAAACTAATGGTATTACAATGAAGGACTGTCCTAGAAAATTTTAATAGGACAGTCCTTTTTAGAAACTATTATAATTTTTGTGTCCCCTACCAGATCAGGAGGTGAGGTATGAGCACAAAAAAAGCACCTGATCCTCTTTCTTTGTTAAGCTTTAGTTACCACACAAAAGCCAAAGGAGAGAATTCAGATGCAACCTCATTTTTCACAAATTTAGCAGAGACGTTCTAACCCGGCTATTGTTGTAATAAAATCATATAAAAAGGGTCAACCTGAAAATTTTGGTTAACCTTATATTACGAAAGTAGCAAGTTACAGAAGGTATTTATTTTTAAGGGATATATGTTACGTTCTAATGCTAACATGTTATGATCTTGTTTATGGTTTATTATAGTGTTTATTCTTCATTTAATGCTGGTAGTTTAAGTAGGTCTGCCATCGCCTTTGGCACGTCCGTATTATCGATTACCCCTCTAAAACGACCAGAACCGGGGCCATATGCATGAATAGGAACGTCAATTCCTGTGTGACTCGTTGTAGACCATCCCACTCCCGCATAATCACTGATAATTTGATTAATAGCAAGGCCGGGTTTATCCGATTGCTGAATAGTTTGAGCTTCCTTGTCTGTAAGGGTGATTGCCGCATATTCTTCCACCACGTCTATTACATTACTACGGTCACTGTTTAGTTGTCCGGCCATATGATCTCCTGTTGCAGTCACATCATGAAGGATTTCGACATCTGAACCTTTACTATTATACCCTCCTAGTGTCATACCACCTGTATCATGATCACCCGCAATTACTACGAGCGTTTCCTCATCTTGAGCGGCAAATTCCAAGGCGTCAATTACAGCTTCTTCAAACGCAGCCGTATCGCTCATGGCCCATGCCGCGTCATTGGCATGACCTGCCCAGTCAATTTGACTACCTTCCACCATAAGGAAAAATCCCTCATCATTTTGGCTTAACACGTCGATTGCACTGCTAGTCATTTCAGCCATGCTCGGTTGATCTGTTTCTTCTCGGTGCAATTCAGGTTCCATGGCACCATCTGCAAATAAACCAAGAATAGTCCCTTCTTCAATTGCTAGTAAGTCCTCTCGCTTTTCTACGAATTGATATCCTTGATCTATCGCTTCATTAACGAGGTGACGCTCTTCTTGTCTTCCGCCTTCACTCTCTGGGAGGAAGTACTGCAAACCACCGCCTAAAAACACGTCTACCACGCCTTGATCAATGTACTGACGGACAATTTCCTCTTGAT
Organism: Salipaludibacillus sp. CF4.18; assembly: GCF_051262595.1. Taxonomy (NCBI): domain Bacteria; kingdom Bacillati; phylum Bacillota; class Bacilli; order Caryophanales; family Bacillaceae; genus Salipaludibacillus; species Salipaludibacillus sp. CF4.18. The sequence continues at coordinate 26,267 of NZ_JBIMEV010000025.1, read as the reverse complement.
TGTTACGAGAATTCACATGCGATGCAAATACCGCTGGAGTAGCATGGGAAATCGCAGAAGTAGCGACTAAGCCTGTAGATTTACCGGCTTGATCTGCGGCTTCAAGAATTGTCACTAAGTCATCTTCCTCAGAAGTTTGACTGACAAAACCATTGTTGGTCTTCACACCAGTAGCCATTGCGGTTCCAGCTGCTGCGGAATCTGTTATTCGATTATCTTTAGAATGAGTGGTCATCATCCCAGTGAGAAATTCATCCCAGACAGGGGCTCCATCCTCTTTATAGTGACGATAGTTTACATTATAACCAGCAGAGTAGCCATCAGGAATGAAGTAAATCACATTTTCAACCTTTTCATTCTTTTCCTTTGGACCTGCATGATCAGGTGGACCTGGTTGAGCGGGTTTTCCAGCATGCTCCGGTGGACCTGCCTGTGCCCATCCCTCGTTAACCCCTAAGCCAACAATCAGTAATGCCAAACTTAACTTTGCAACCATCGATTTTTTTAACATCTATCCAGCCTCCATAAATTTAATTTTAACTAACATATGAAAATAGAGTCTTTTTCCTCCTTCCTTATAGAATGATGACGTTTCTTGTTTGCTCTCTCTAACTAAACTCTATCAATCTATTATTATGGTAGTGTGTAGCTGCCATTAAGACGTTGTAAAGCAAAACTGGGCTTGTTCCCCTTAGTACTATAGTCATTAAAAATCACATCTTGTCGGAGAAGGTGAGGCAATTTACTAGCCCTTTTATTGATATCTTTACTTCAATAAAAAGATAGGAAATGAAAATAGTGAAAATCCCTATATCAAGACCCAATCCTTTGTTAAGACAATATGAACATTGTAAAGGAAGCATGATAGTTTTAAAGTTTTAATATCAAGTAAAATAAAATTTCCTGCTTCTGTGCATTATTTGCACGGCTTGGCAGTTTTATATTGGTTTGCAGATAATGTGACAGTGTGGTGATTTTGGCTTTGGCATAACTTAATAGAAGGCGAACTAGTGATATGGCCTTGCCTTCTTTGAGCAATGCTTGTGATTGTCCCTCGATCGAACCATTATGGCTCATCTAATCTAATTGTATAGGTTACGAGAATTTTCCACTTTTAATTGCATCCACGATATACCAGATACCGTCATAGTCCTCAGATAAAACATCTTGTATGTATAAATCATCTGAATACATATCTGGCACGATAATAAAAGCATCAACTAATGTCAAAAGTCCACTTCCGAAATCAGCGTAAGCCTCAACAAGGAAAAATTCCCCACCATGAAGGTTTTCTGTTGAATAAGACAAACCACTATCATATTAAAATAAGCATTCACTAGATTTAATGCTTTTTCTTCGTTAGAGAAAGATGTTCGTGGTAAATATACATTAATTACTTTATCACTAGATATAATAGTATCAATAAGGTTTTGCGAATTCCACTTAACAGAGGCCCCTAATTCCTCGAAATAGAACGTAGAGGGACTAGTGTACGATTAGCAACAAGTTGTTCCCCTTCTAAAGAAACTGTTTCTTTTGCCTGTACAGTAGATGAGTTAAATGATATCAAAGCTCTTTAGAGATTCTGAAAAGAGCTGTTTTTTTTAGCTGAAGTTACCTCTTAATAGGGGGATCAAGGGTCTTCGCATTACCCTTGCACGTTTAAAATTACCTCATAGTTATTGGTGCAAATGGAGATGCAGGTCCCGCTAGTACATCTTAAAAATAGTATTTAACATGCGTCAGTCACGTCTAGTAAATAGTTGTAAGGGATTACTAAAAAAAGCCCTCGGAAGTTGCTCTCCGAGGGCTTATGCTTATTTTTATTGACTAGTTCTGCTTCCATCCTTTTGTTTTGTTCAGGGACTTCCAGAATTCTTTTCCTACACCTTCATAACCTTCTTTTGTAAGGTGTATATCATAGGATGTAAGGTAAGAGTCTGCATTTTTCTCTACCAGATTAGCTGTAGGAACAAAATGAACCCCCATTGTTGATGCTAAATTTTCCAGTGCCATGTTAAACTCTACAACAATACTATTAATTAATTCTTTCTGAAAATCAGGTATATCATACAATACTACTGGATTATAATATCCCATGATATAAATGTTGGCGTCTTTTTCATTAAAGGCTTGGATGGTTCCGAGTATTTGAGCAATATTAGACAATGTTTTTCCTGTAGCATCTTGTATCGTTTCTTCACTTGCACCAGACAAAAGTAATTGTAAAATATCATTTGCGCCTATGTTTAAAGTGATAATATTAGCCCGTTGAATTTCTGAAATGATGGTTCGATCACCTAACTGTGCAAGAACATCGGTAGTTTGGTTACCGCCTACTGCCAAGTTATTTAACTCGGTAGTATAATTGGATTGCTCTAGACGGGTTTTCAAATACTCGGGATAACCACTGTCGTCGAAAGGATCTCCACCAGGAAATGTTGGTGTGTATCCAGCCGCTAGTGAGTCTCCCAATGCCACATAATACAACGTGTCATGCTTCATCGTCTTTGCAGATACTCCGGACGGGACAACAAAAGACCCAAAAAACAGTGTGAAAACCATCACTGATAAAGCTACAATTTTACTCAACTTTCCCAACAAAGATCACCTCTTTTATCCTATTAGACTCTCCAATTTCTACTTTAAATCTACTAATTATTGTATAGGAATCTGTGTGCCCCTTACAATTAAAATCGTGCGACAAATACCTTTCTAAGTCCTTATTATTTGCAGGATGGTTCCTACCATGGGGGTTAAAGTAATCCGATATTCGCTTATCCGATGAAGCAATCGAGAACATTATTTGTTTTTAGAAAGTCACAACGTAATAGCCCACTTTGGTTAATAAATTTCCATTCCCTACATAAAAAGACAATCGGAATTTAAAAGGGGAAATTTTAGACACTACAATTATAGAAATAATTAATGAGATGAGGCTATTCCTTTATTGCCATAGTATTTAGAATTGAAGAATCTATATGACCACTATCTAGTCCAATGTGATTAAATTTGGCTTAAAAACGTAGTGTTGTTATAGAAAATAGTACTATGTTTATCAACTGACCAGTGATATAATACTCATGTTAATTATAAATAACATCGACTTATATAAGGTTAATATACCTATTTATAAAATGGATACCTATTTGATAACGGTAAATTCATCAAAAGGTGAAGACGCAAAGCCACAGGTCTAAAGACTGCTGGGTTAGCATTTATAAATTACACATGGTCTAGATTCAAAGAGGGGTTCTTTGGGAGTATTTTGAGGTTTAAGGAAAGGTATTCGTACTAGTGGAGGTCTATAATTGGCGGTGAGGCAAAAGTGAAAGGAAAAGCAAGAATTCCTATTATAATCAGAATTGATATAAAAGATTCACCAGGAAAAACGACGGAAGGAAGCTATAAATAATAAAGTTTTTATAAACGATGTCGACTAGCATATTTAGTTAACGTACTACATAATTCAAAGAGGGAAAATCAATCCTTGTCAAAAATGTACTTTTATTGAAACTTCCAATCTAAAAGGTTTGATTTAGGGAAGTCTTTTTAGTTGGACTTTCTTTATTGAGAAGTATTGTGATGTACTTAATTATAAGAATCAAGTTTATTCGTCACTTAAATGGAGGAAAAAAATGAATATTAAATCGTTAAAGTTTAAGTTATTAACCCTAGTGTCTTTAGTAGCAATGGTACCATTAGCTGTCGGTTCATATATGCTTTATAGTCAGGCAAAAACCAATCAGGTTGCAGCTAACATCAATACAGCTGTAAAGTCAGCGGAAGTTTATTTCGCAAATGAGGCAGAGCAAAGTTTAGTTGAAGCGAGTCGATATGCTAGACATGAAGATTTCCTAGCTTCGTTCAAAGAAGGGGATAGAGTTTCTCTCGATGCAAAAGTTGCATCTGTCTTCAAGGTGTTAGAAGAAACAGTAGGAATCAATAAGTTTGAATTTGGGGATGAAAACGGTATCGTATTCACAAGAGGGCATGAGCCGGGTAAATATGGTGACGATAAGAGTGACAGCGCTTCTATTATTGCAGCATTGGATGGTAAAGAAGTAACTGGATTCGCAGCAGGTACTTCGGGATTAGCGGTAAGAGCATTCGTTCCAATTAAAGATGGATCAACTATAATAGGTACAATGCAAACCGGATTAGAATTAGAGGACAAGTCGTTAAATAAAGTGTCCGAAATGATTGGTGGCAATGTTTCCATTTATAATACAGAAGCACTTGTAGCTTCTTCTGATGAAAGTTTATCCGATCAACTTGGACAACCTGTCATTTCTGAAGTAGTCTACGATAAAGTTTTAGCAGGTGACACCCATAAAATTGTAGACAATGAAACAAGTACGGTGCATTTCTATTCTCCATTAATGAATCCTACTGGTGATCAGCACGTAGCAATTCTTGAAGTATCCCAAGATATTTCGGCTACTATTAGCGCCATGAAAATGGAGTTCCTAAAGGATACAATGATTCCTTTAATTATTGCTTTGGTAATCGGTTTAGCTGTTGCGCTAATATTCGCTAATAGAATTACTCGACCTGTTCAAGAATTGAAAGTTTTCATGGAAGATGTAGCAAAAGGTAACTTAAATACAACGATTAACAAGCCTAAGTCTAGAGATGAATTATACGATTTAACGGTCTCTGCTGAAAAAATGAAAGATAACCTTCAACAAATGATTCTAGAGGTTTCTCAGGTGGCAGAAGAAGTTTCAAGTCAGAGTGAGGAATTAACGCAATCCTCAAATCAAATTAAAGAAGGTAGTTTACAAGTAGCTTCAACGATGCAAGAGTTAGCTAGTGGTACAGAGTCTCAAGCTAATAAGGCAATGGATCTAGCTAAAACGATGGAAAACTTTACGATTGAAATACATCAATTAAACAAAACTGGAGAAAGTGTATCCTATTCATCCAATGACGTGTTAGATATGAGCAATCAAGGAAGCAGGCTAATAAAAACCTCTATTGAACAAATGGCTTCAATTAACACGATTGTTAAAGAATCAGTAGACAAAGTACAAGGATTAGATAAACAATCACAAGAAATTTCTAAGCTTGTAGATGTAATAAAGACTATTGCAGAACAAACAAATTTACTTGCTTTAAATGCAGCAATTGAAGCCGCGCGAGCTGGTGAGCATGGAAAAGGATTTGCGGTGGTTGCCGATGAAGTGAGAAAACTTGCAGATCAAGTCTCTGTTTCTGTGACTGACATAACAGGTATTGTATTGACTATTCAAACAGAAACAAAAGGTTTGGTAGATGCATTGGAAAACGGATATGGTCAAGTTGGGGAAGGTTCCATTCAAACAAAGATAACAGGTGAAAAATTTAAACAAATTAATGAAGCTGTCACAAGTATGGTAGAAAGAATAGGATTAATGTCAACTAGTCTTGTGAGTATCACAGAAAACACAAAAGAAATGAACACTTCTATAGAAACTGTTGCATCTATATCAGAGGAGTCTGCGGCTGGAGTTGACGAAACATCAGCATCGGTACAACAAACAACAACGTCAATAGAGGAAATTGCTAAAAGTGCGAATTCCTTATCTGTTTTTGCAGAGAAACTAAGCAATCAAGTAAGTAAGTTTAGACTTAAATAGAAGGAGATAGGGCTATGAAGCATAGGGACGGTTGATATGCTCCCCTTTAGGTAGACAGATTAAAAAATAAAAAATCTGGATACTTGAAGGGGGGATTTTTTATGTCTAAAAGAACTTTGGGGACGGTTCTCTGCTTCACTTGCAGGGCTTGGGTAATTGGTGAGAGTGGCTGGTTTTCAAGAGGTTAAAGAATGAGTGGAATTTTGTAATCAACATACATATATGCAATAGGATTAGAGAGTATTTTGATTTGATATGGGGTGGAAGAACAATCTAGGTTTGGTTTTAACAAATGGAAAAACTTCTAACGATCAAGGCTGATTACACATCTGATTTCACAGGATATTTCGGAGATCCAACAAGATTTGAATGAGTCCTATTGATAAAACATGATTGGATCAATTAACAGCCGAACGTAATGGTCGCCAGGGGATCACACGAATTCAACGGAATGGTTTTTTTTGCATCGGGCCGATAAGATGATTTGGTTGTTTAATTATCAATCTTTTGGAGGAGTACTGAACTGGCGGAACTTAAGAAAATCAACAAATCAGGGATTACGCCGATAGGAGGTCAACCGGATTGATCTTCATGATGAAAAGGAAGAGGATTTGGATGAATTCTTAGAAGGGGGAAGACGAAAGTTTCGAAGTCTGATTAGTGATCTCAAGGGTGTCTCAGCGATTGAACATACTTAAACTACGATAGTGTGATTCCAGTTGAGCTTTCTTTCTGGCTTATTGTCCTGGACCTGACGAGAAAATGAACCAGAAAAATTACTAATAATTCTATACTGTATATTAATATCCAATTGTAATAAACCGATATTAATAAGAGGTATGCAATACGTTGAAAAGAGGTCTCTATGAAAATAAATAATAATATTCCCGCGCTCAATACTTATAGACACTTATCACAAAATACTATGCAAACCTCTAAGACACTTGAAAAATTGTCTTCCGGTCTTCGAATTAATCGGGCGGCAGACGATGCGGCAGGCCTGGTAATCTCCGAGAAAATGCGTGCTCAGATTAGAGGTTTAGCGCAGGCGGAACGAAATGTGCTTGATGGAGTATCTCTCATTCAAACGGCAGAAGGCGGGCTCTCTACCATCCATGAGCAACTCCAGCGAATGCGGGAGCTAACCGTGCAGGCATTAAATGATACTAATACTCTGTCGGACAGGGAGCAAATTCAAAAAGAATTAAATCAGCTGACGGAGGGTATAGATACCATTGCGAATGAAACAGCCTTTAATGGCATTCATTTATTAAATGGAACAAGACCCACTACCAGAGAACCGATCGGAGAAACCGAAATCTCTCCTCAAAATGTTCTTTCGGCTAACCCGGTTACTCCTGAAGGAAAATTAAACTTTGCAACAGAAGAAGGGTATCCTACGACTGAAGCTGACAATCAACAGCGGTTAATATATGGATCCGGAGGGACTTCCCAGCCATCTATCAGAATTGGAAATACTGATTATAATATTGATGAATATTTACATGTGGATACAACAGAGGAAAATGGTATACATACAACTGTATTTTTAGTTGAAGAAGTAGAGATCAAGCAGCTTGTGCAAATCGTTGGCAGAAACAAAGATCAGTATGAAATCACCTACGAACTAAATAATACATCCGGGGAAGACAAGGAGATTGGATTTCAGTTTCATATTGACACGATGCTTGGAAATGATGATCGTGCTCCCTTTCTTGTAAATAATGAAGCGATTTCCTCAGGAACAGTATTTTTAGGAGAGGAGATTCCTGCAGAGTTTACCGTATACAATCAGAATACTGGTAGTGGAGGAAACGCAGAATTTCAGGCGCAAGGATATTTAAAGACTACGGGAGAGTTTGAAGTGATCGAAGTGCCTTCCCAGTTCGCAATTGGCTCCTACGATTCAGTAAACAATTGGAACTATACTGGAGGGGAACCAGTGGGTGACAGTGGATATAGTATTCAGTGGGAAGAAAGAACCGTATCCAGTGGAGGAACTTTCTCGGTTAATACATTTTATGGCCAGTCAGTACCCCCTAATATGGCATTACCTGGGAGGGAGAGCAGGAACAGGGATATGATCTATTGCTTCAAGTAGGAGCTAATGCAGGAGATAATCTGGAAATTATACTTACAGATGCGAGGGAGGAAGCGCTAGGTATAGATAATCTTTCCGTGCTGGATCGAACATTGGCAAGTGAAGCGCTAGAGAGAGTGGATCAAGCAATTGCGAAGGTATGGTTCTCAGCAAAATCGGTTGGAATATATCTTTACTAATCTTACTAACTATGGAGAGAATTTAACTACTGCTGAATCCAGAATACGAGATGCAGATATGGCCTTGGAAATGACAAATTTCACGAGAAATAATATCCTAAATCAATCGGCCACAGCGATGCTTGCACAGGCTAACCAGCTCCCCCAAGGAATTCTCCAGCTCCTTCAATAAACGATAGAAAGTTCGGAACCTGGCCCCACTTGGCTAAGTTGTAAAGCATTCGATCAAGGAACCATTCAACCTGATGCTTTTTGAAGGATTATTTAACTTGCTCATTCTTTAGTGAAATAAGACTTGTCATTTTTAAGAAGATCTTTTACTACACAATACAACAATACTATGCAATAGAAAAACATTAATCGAGGTGCGATTGTTTAGGAATTTTTAGCACACGTTGTACCTGATAATCGTTAAATATTGAACAGGCTAATTTAAGTCCAAGAACAGATGACGTACAGTTCGTTCGTGGAAAAATCTCCATTTGCGGTACCTAGCCCTTTTTTAGAAAAACACCGAACTCAGGCACCTTTACTATAGGTGTCTTTTGTATTGGCTACCACTTTTAATTGAAAATATGGTAAGATTAGCATCGACTTAGCGAAAATGTAACCGTTACATATTTTGAAAAATAGCAGATAGGAGAAGTTTAATGTGAAGCCGAAAATTTCAGATGTTGCAAAAGTTGCTGGTGTTTCACCAACAACTGTTTCTAGAGTTTTGAATAATCGAGGTTATATAGGAGAAAAGACTCGAAAAAAAGTTGATGAAGCGATGAAACAACTTAATTATTTTCCAAATGATGTTGCAAGGTCGTTGTTTATAAAGAAAACATTCTTAATTGGTGTTATTTTTCCTACTACAACGAATCCTTTTTATGGACAGCTTATTTTTCATATAGAAAATACAGCAGCATCTTTAGGATATAAGATTTTGTTGTGTAATAGTCAAGGACAAGAAGATAAAGAGAGAAGTTATTTGAGGATGCTTCAGAGAAATCAAGTGGACGGAATCATAGCCGGTGCTCATAATCGAGGAGTAAAGGAATACGATATACCTACTCTCCCAGTTGTTGGGGTTGATCGTTATTTATCAGGAAATATTCCTGTTGTTTCAAGTGACAATTATGATGGTGGAAGACAAGCCACACAGTTATTAATTAATAAGGGTTGTCAAAACATCATTCATATTAATGGTCCGATTTTATTAGAGACCCCTGCTAATTTAAGAAGAAAGGCATATGAGGATGTTATGAGAGACAATCAATTGACTCCTATTACCTATGAAACAGAAGGAAATAATCAAGCAGTTATTAAGCAATTATTCGATGAAAATCCACAAGTAGATAGTATTTTTGCCAGTGATGATCTGATTGCCTCAGCAGTGATGAGAGAAGCAAAAATAAGGAAAGTAAACATACCTTCCGATTTTAAAGTTATTGGCTATGACGGGACAGAGACAACTAGATTACTCCTACCTGAATTAAGTACTATCCAACAACCAATAAAAGAGATTGCTGAAAAAACGATTGAAATCTTAATTAAAGAAATAAATGAAGAAGGCGATCATAGTCAAATGGAAACGATCCTACCTGTTAGATTGATAGAAGGCGAGACAACCTAACAGCTAGGTGGTCCATTATTTGAGACTTTTCAAGAGATTTTAAATTTTTTTAAAATTATATGTCATCCGGTTGACATATGAAACCGGATGACATATAATTTCGTTGTAGGCGTTTACATTTACTATAAGGGGAGGTAATTAGACATGAAAAAAGTTATGTTTTTAACTATTTTAATTTTGGTGGCAATTATTGGTACAGCTTGTGGTGGCGAAAATGAATCATCAGGTGCTAGTGAAAATGAAGTATCTATTTGGGTCCACACTTCAGATGAAACTCCTGAAGGGGAAGCAATGCAAAATACTATTGATCGATTTAATGAAGAGAATGAAGGCACATACACTGCTAAGATTGAGTTTATTCCGAGGAGTGGAGCTGGAGGCGGATACGAAGATAAAATTAATGCCGCTTTAACAACAGATACATTACCAGATGTTATAACTTTGGATGGACCTAATACTGCGGCATATGCAGAGGCCGGAATGATTGCACCAATTGGTGATTATATAACAAATAAAGATGACTTATTACCAAGTATTATTCAACAAGGAACCTATGATGAACAATTATATGCAGTTGGGTACTCAGAATCTGGTGTTGGAATTTTCTATAATAAACAAATGCTAGAAGATGCAGGTATTGATTTATCAACGTTACCAACAGTGGATCAACCATGGGATTGGATTCAATTTATGGAGCTAAGTGAAACGTTAGTTAATACTTACGACACTGCTGCAATTGATATGGCTTTTGATGATAAAAGTGAGTGGTTAATGTATGCATTCTCACCATTCTTATGGTCACAAGGTGGAAACTTAGTGTCTGAAGATGGATCGACAGCGGAAGGCCATTTTAATGATGAAAATTCAGTAAAAGCTTTTAGTTTTATACAGGATATGGTTAAAGAGGGATACACGACAATTACTCCAGTTGAAAAAGGGTTCCATACTGGTGAGTACCCATTGAAGTTCGGTGGTTCATGGACCATTGCTGAAATGGAGGATTATCCAGATGTGGAATATGGTGTTATGCCATACCCGACTTCTCCGGATACAAACGAATTAGTTTCTCCATCAGGCAGCTGGCAATATGCGATGGCTTCTTCATCGGAAAAACAGGAAGCAGCTGGTGCATTGATTGATTTCATGACTTCTACAGAGTCTTTAACGGAAGTTACTTTAGCGAATAGTGTTCTTCCGGCAGCTCATTCCGTTGTTGAAGAAGTGCAAGATAAAGTTTCTCCTCAAATGAATGTCTTAATTCAACAGAACCAAAAATCGGCACATGCTAGACCAGTTTTACCTAACTATCCGCAGGTAAGTAGAGTTTTCCAACAAACAGTTAGCGATGTCGCTTACTATGAAGAAAATAGTGATGTACAGAAATTGTTAGATGATAAGACCGGTCAAATGGAAAAAGCGTTGAAATAAGATAGGCTACTCCGACTTGGATGTATCCAAGTCGGAATCTTTCAAAGGAGTTTTGACTGATGAATACAAAAAGGGAGAATTTAGCAGCATATTCGTTTTTAGCACCTGCATTGATATTATTAGGGACATTCCTAGTTATACCTGCCTTAATGGCCATTTATTATGCTTTTACGGATTATTATTTATTAACGCCAGATCAGCGTCAATTTATCGGATTGCAAAATTTTATTGCAATCTTTAAAGACCCAATTTTTATTCAAAGTTTAAAAAACATCGTCCTATTTGTTGCTTTTGTCATACCAATTCAAGTAGGAGCGGCTTTAGGATTAGCGTTATTAATTAATAAACCAAGAAAAGGAAATATTTTTTTCAAGGTAGCCTATTTTTCTCCAGTAGTTCTGTCATTAGTTGTTATATCCGTACTGTGGTTATATCTATTAAATCCATCAGAAGGTTTGATTAATAGTTTACTAGCAAATATCGGCATTGAAGCTCAGCCATTCTTAAGCAGTCCAAAGCAAGCGATGTTGACAATTGTGTTTGTTTCCGCTTGGCAGGGCGCAGGCTATCAAATGTTAATTTTTCTAGCGGGTCTTCAAAATATTCCATCTACAGTTTATGAAGCAGGGAAAATTGATGGTGTTAACAAATGGCAAAACTTTTTTTATATTACGTTGCCTTTGTTAAAGCCCACTTCTGTTCTAATTATGATTACGACATTGATCTCTGCATTTAAATTAATCATTCAACCGATGGTTATGACACAAGGTGGACCAATGAATTCTACCATGACACCGGTCTATTATATTTATCAATCGGGATTCTCGGATCGAATGATTGGATACTCGAGTGCGATGACCGTTATTTTCGGAATAATAATTGGTATTGTAACACTGCTACAAAGTAGGTTAACGAAGGAGGATGACATCTAATGAACAAGAAACTTAAGAAATCAATCGAATACTTTTTTCTGATTTTGTTAGCATGTATATTTATCTTTCCTTTGTTATGGATGATCGTTTCTTCCATGAAGCCTGAAGCTGAGATTTATCTTGATATGGGCAGCGTACAATCTTTGCTCCCTTCACTTGATGTTTCTCAATGGTTTCTAACATATAAAGAATTATTTTCGAGATTTGATATTCCCCAATATGTAATCAACAGTATTATCTATGCGGTAACAATCACTGTGGGTTCTATTTTGGTTAATGCGATGGCAGGGTTTGCTTTTGCTAAATTTGAATTTAGAGGGAAGAAGTTGTTATTTGGTGTATTACTAGTGTTGTTAATTGTACCAGTGGAAACTATTATCATTACCCAGTTTACGGTGGCACACACGTTAGGAATTCTTAATACACGATTAGCGGTTGTTTTGCCGATGATTGGGAACATGTTTTTCATCTACCTGTTTAGAAACTTTTTTAGGTCGGTGCCAGATGAAATTATAGAATCGGTCAAATTAGATGGGGCAAATAATTGGATTGTCTTTTGGAAAATTGTATTACCGATGTCCAAACCTGCAGTTGCTACTGTTGGAATACTATCCTTTATCGCTAGTTGGAATGATTATTTATGGCCATTAATGGTATTAACAGATACAGACAAGTTTCCACTCCAAGTGGCTATTACAAATATAAATACAACCCAGCCTGTTTATACCAATCAGGTAATGGCAATCCTTACGATTTCAACGATACCACTGATTATCGTATATATATTTGCTCAGAAGTATATACTCCAGGGACTCGGTGGATCTGGAACGGGTATTAAGTAGAGAGAATTATTTACAGGGGGACAATAATGTTTACACTAAAACAAGCGAATACTTATATTGAGGAAAATAAAGAGCGTATAATAGCTGACTATAGAAATGATTATCATGTTATGGCACCGATTGGGTGGATTAATGATCCAAATGGATTTATTTATTATAAAGGTGAATATCATTTATTTTATCAATACTATCCGTATAAAGCGGTATGGGGGCCCATGCATTGGGGGCATTCAAAAAGTAAAGATTTAATTAAATGGGAAAACGTTCCCGTTGCCCTAGCTCCAGATCAATCTTATGACAAAGATGGTTGTTTTTCTGGAACAGCTATCGAAAAAGATGGAAAACTCTATTTAATGTACACTGGGCATATTGAGGGAGAGACAGAAGAAGATATAAGACAAGTACAATGTATAGCTGTTTCCTCAGATGGCATTAATTTTGAGAAAGTGGAACAAAACCCGGTTATAACTGAAGCTGATTTGCCGAAAAATGCAAAACCACAGGACTTCAGGGACCCGAAAGTAGTGAAGAAGGGTGATTTCTATTATTCTTTAATCGCTTCTAAAAAAGAAGATGGTGGAGGACAAATTCTTCTATATAAATCGATTGATTTACTAGATTGGGAGTTTGTTTCTGTCATGTTTAAAGGGGAAATAGAGGATGGACCGATGTGGGAGTGCCCTGATCTTTTCGAATTAGATGGCAAGGATGTTCTACTGTTCTCCGTCGATGGATTACCGAAAAAAGAAAACAAATTCCTAAATACACACTCCGTTCTCGCTGTTATTGGAGAAATGGATTGGGGAAAAGGAGTTTTTTATAAAGAAACCGTTGAAGAATTGGATTATGGTCTAGACTTCTATGCTCCACAAACGATTAAAGATGACAAAAATAGAAGAATCATGATTTCCTGGATGCAAATGTGGGGAAGAAACATTCCAACGGAGACTAAGCAGCATGGTTGGGCTGGTTCGATGACGTTACCGAGGGAACTTTTTATAAAAAACAATCATGTCTATCAAAGACCTGTTTCAGAAATCAAAAATCACTATACCAATAGACAAAGTTACGACACTATTAAACTATCAGATGAGACAAAAGAGTTTCAGGAGTTATCCGCTGAAGTTAGTGCTATCGAATTAGTTTTAGATGTAAAAGCTGGAAAAAGATTTGACTTAGAAGTTCGTTCCAATCAGGATGAAAGAACACTGTTAAGCTACGATTGTGAAACAAGTATTCTAGAACTAAATCGGATAAACAGTGGTATTGACCTTGTGGGTAATGAAGAGGAACATGTGTATAAACGCTCCGTTTATTGTAAGCCAGAAAATAATAAAATCGATTTAGAAGTTTTCCTAGATTGGACATCGATAGAAGTGTTTGCAAATCAGGGCAAATACACGTTAACTTCTACTATATATCCAACAAAAAAGGCGGATAATATAAAAATTACCGCTGAAGGCGAAGTAGAGATTGTTCGTCTAGATAAATGGGATATAGAGGTTTAATGATGAAAAAAGTATATACAATTGGAGAGGCTCTAATCGATTTTATTCCTCACGAGGTAGGCGTTTCTATGAGTGAGGTCGACAGTTTTAAAAAAGCACCTGGTGGCGCACCTGCTAATGTTGCAGCTACTATTGCAAAACTGGGAGGAAAGAGTGCTTTTATTGGTCAAGTTGGAGAAGATATGTTTGGCTACTACTTAAAAAGAGTGTTAGCTGAAAATAACGTAGATGTTACCCACATGTTGCACACGAATAAAGCCAACACGGCATTAGCTTTTGTTGCGTTAAAACAGGGTGGCGAACGGGAATTTGCTTTTTACCGGAAACCTAGTGCTGATATGCTTTTAGAAAGGGACTATATAAAAAAGATTACTTTTACAGACAATGATATCTTACACTTTTGCTCTGTTAGTTTGATTGAAAGTGAAGTGAAATATGCGCATATCGAAGCAATCAAAAAGGTAAAGGAAAAAGGCGGATTAGTAGTTTTTGATCCTAATGTAAGAAAAAACCTTTGGGATGATCAAGCATTATATGCTCAAACGATTCAAGAATTTATTCCTGATGCGGATGTTTTGAAAGTCAGCGATGACGAACTAAGCTTCATTACAGGAAAAGATACAGAAGAAGAAGGAATTAACCATCTACTGTCTAAACCTATCAAGTTATTAATTCTAACAAAAGGTAAAGAAGGTGTGACGTTTTTTATAGATGAAAAGGAAATAAGTGTGCCAGGATTTGATGTTCAGTCGATTGATACGACGGGAGCAGGAGATTCTTTTATTGGCGCATTCTTATATCAATTTTCATTAATGGATAAAAAACTTTCAGACTTAACAGCGGAAGAATTAGTTACTATGGGGACCTTTGCAAACTCCGTAGCAGCAATGGTCACAACGAAAAATGGTGCGATTAGTGCTTTACCATCTGCGGAGGAAGTAGTAACTTTTTTTCAGAAAAGTGAGTGATATTGGTTAAGATCTTGTTATCAAAGGGCCAGGAACTACAATGTCTTTTTGTAGTTCCTGGCCCTAATTCATTTCAATGTAGTTATTAGGAAACAGGGTACATCTATACGAGTAAACATGGATAACTAAAAAATTAAGCCCTCGGAAGTTTCTCTCCAAGGGCTTATGCTTATTTTTATATCTCTTGAATTTGAAAATCTTTTGACTAGTTCTGCTTCCATCCCTTTGTTTTGTTCTGGGACTTCCAAAATTCTTTTCCTACCCCTTCATAACCTTCTTGTTTAAGGTGTATATCATAGGATGTGAACTGAGCTACTATCTCCATAGACAGAAGGTTTTATGAAAGCTATAATGAACTATAGCAAAATGCAACAGGGGTGTGAATATCATGAAAACAAAGGTTTTACTTATCGCTCCATATAGAGGGCTCAGAGAATTATCATTAACTTTGTTAAAGGAACAACCGGAACTGGATGTTATTGTGAAAGAAGCGGATTTAAGTGCATCCATTCCACTTATTCAATATTACGAACAACAACATATTGATTTTATTATTAGTCGTGGGGGAACAGCAAAGTTAATTCAGCAATATTCACAAATTCCTGTCATCGAGATTAAAGTGTCAGGTTACGATATTATTAGAGCTTTAACGTTAATTAAAGACTATAAAATGAAAGTACAGCTGATAGGATTTCCGAATATTTGTGAGGGTGTACTATCTATTGCGCAACTTTTGGATATTCAGATTGCCTATACAACGATTGACCAAGAAGAAGAAGTGAACAACGCCGTATTAGAAGCTAAAAACGCAGGAGCGCAAGTTATTTTAGGGGATACCGTTACGGTTAGAACTGCTCAAGAAAACGGATTACAAGGAATGATGATAACCTCTGGAAAGGAGTCTGTTCTTGAGGCATTTCATCAAGTATTGGATATGGCTAAAGTGTTGGAACAAAAAAGAAATCAACTATCTATTTTTCAATCGTTATTGTCTAATTATCAAGATGGCATTGCGATCATGGATGAAAATGGTGAATTTATCTATTGTAATCAAGCATTTTCTAGCTTTTTTGGGAAAGTGCAAGGGGACTTAATGCAATCCAGGTTTGACCTTCCGCTAGAAGTAAATCAATTTTTACAAAGATTGATTCAATTAGAAGAACAAACTTATGTTCCAAATGAAATCATTAACTTTAAACATTTAACAACAACGATAAATGGTGGTCGTTTTAAACGTGCAGGTAAATACTTTTTTTATGTAACCATCCACAAAAAGCCGTTGGATAAAGAAATGGAATCAGGTATCCAAATCTTACGTAATCACCTTTTTCCTACGTCATTTGCTCAAATAGTAACGAGTAGTCCTCACATGATGGACGTTTTAGAAAAGGCGAAGAAACTAGCAGAGTTAGAAAAAAACATAATCATCTATGGGGAAGAAGGGACAGGGAAGAGGTTTATTGCCCATTCAATTCATACAGCAAGCGATTTAATGGAGGGAGACTTCATTGAGATAGAAATCAATGACTCAACAACCGCTAATATTTCAAGAATTGTTCATTTGATTGACCACCTCGATAGGGCTACTATTTATCTGAAAGGGGTAGAATATTTGTCTTTAGAAAATCAACATGTCATTGACGAAATGGCGAATAACACATCGAGGGTTAGGTTTATTTTCGCTTTTAATCAACACCCTAATATGTTGATTAAGAACAACATCCTTCACAAAAATTTCATCCGAAAAATGGAAGTTGAGGCTCTTTTTATCCCCCCTTTACGAGAACGTATGGAAGATTTAGAAGAGTTAATTCGAATTTTTATTGCCAAATATAACGCTAAGTATGGGAAACAAATCGTCGGGGTAAGACAAGAGGTATTAAAAGAGCTCTATCTTAAGGACTGGAGCTATAAAAATGTCACCGAATTGAAAGATACAATAAAAGAGTTTGTTAAAATGACTTACAGCGATTTTATTGAAAAAGAACAAGTAAAATTAATGGGATTAAGGGAAAACGAGAAAAAGTCGTTTGTTAATACGATCGATTTAACGAAACCGTTAGACGAAATTGAAAAAGAGATCATCGCTCAAGTACTAGAAGAAGAAAATATGAATCAATCGCAAGCGGCAAAACGACTTGGCATTAACCGGACAACACTATGGCGGAAATTAAAAGGTTAACTTTAAAAATAACGTTGCTTATTGCAACGTTATTTTATTTTTTGTATAATAACCATTGCTTTTTTAAACTATCAATCTTACAATATAAAATGTAAACGTTTTTAATTATTTTTTTATTAAAAACTGTTTCATTTTGCGACATAATCATATATTATAGGAGGTAGTAAGATGAGAATAAAAGCGACATTAGACAGGATTCCTGGTGGTATGATGGTTGTACCGTTGCTATTAGCAGCATTTATTAATACGGTAGCCCCAGATTTACTGAGAATTGGAAATTTCACACAGGCACTATTTGTTGACAGTGCAGGGGCATTAATCGCATTATTTCTATTATGTGCAGGGGCACAAATTAATGTACGAAATGTTGGTGTTTCCTTAGGAAAGGGTGCAACATTATTAAGTGTTAAATGGATTGTTGGTGCGACTTTCGGGTTAATTGCATATTATCTTGCTGGCGAAAATGGACTATTTTTCGGATTAGCTCCAATTGCCATCATTGCCGCTATGACAAACAGTAATGGTGGATTATATATGGCAGTTGTTGGGCAATACGGAAAAGAAGATGATAAGGCTGCTTATTCCATCTTAGCGTTAAATGATGGTCCGTTCTTAACGATGGTAGCATTATCTATTTTTGGAGCAATGGGATTTGTTGACGGCTTATTTTCCCTTACTTCCTTTATCTCTGTTTTATTACCGATTGTTATCGGTATGGTTCTAGGAAACTTAGATTCAGAAATGAGAGAATTTTTAAGCAAAGGAAGCGACATGTTAATTCCATTTTTTGCATTCGCGTTAGGAATGGGTATTAACTTTACCGCAATTATTGAAGGTGGACTCGGTGGTGTGGTGCTTGGTATCGTAACGGTTCTATTTACTGGTACTGCAGGTTATTTTGTTTTTAAAGCATTTAATTGGAATCCAATTGTGGGTGCTTCCGAAGGGTCTACAGCTGGAAACGCCGTTGCTACCCCCGCAGCTATTGCGGGTGCTAATGCTTCATTTGCTAGTGTTGCGGATATAGCGACAGTTCAAGTTGCAGCAAGTACAGTGACTACTGCTATCTTGTTACCTTTATATATAGCCTTTATAGTTAAAAGGTTAGAGAAAAAAGGAAAACTAGAACAATATATAGATAAAACCCCAGTTAGTGTTGAAAGTAAATAAAATGGAAGTTTAGGTAAAACAAAAAGAATGCCCTAGTTGCTTGACTGGGGCTTTTCTATAAGAGGTGAATGACATGCGTATAGGAATAATCGCAGATGATTTAACGGGTGCAAATGATAGCGGTGTACAACTTTCCCGATACGGTCTACAAACATCTGTCCGTTTTAACTTATCGAATACGGATACGAGGACAGATGATGCGATAGTCATTGATACGGATAGTAGGTCCATAGATCAAAATAAGGCATATGACAGGGTCCGAAAAGCAGCTGGTTTTTTGAAAGAAAACAAATTTGATGTTATTTATAAAAAAATAGATTCGACGCTTAGAGGAAATCTTGGTATTGAGGTGGATGCAGTTTATGATGAGTTCCAACCTGATTTCGTCATCATTGCGCCGGCTTATCCGAAAAATGGGAGAAAAATTAAATCGGGACATTTATATTTACATGATGTTCCAGTAAATGAATCAGAAATTGCCAATGATCCAAAATGTCCTGTAGAAGATTCACATATTGGCCATGTTTTTCAAAAACAGACAAATCGTCCTTTTGGTTACATTAGAAATGAAGAAATAAGAAATGGTTTTAGTAGTGTAAAAGCGAAAATGGATGAATATGCAAAAAAAAATATTCCATATCTTGTATTTGATAGTGAAACAGAAGAAGATTTAGAGAAAGTTGCGAGGTTTGTTCATGACTGTGAATATAACGTTATCTGGTTAGGATCTGCAGGTCTTGCAAATTATCTACCAGAAATTTATAACATAGAAGAAAAAGTAGTAAATCATACGATTGAAAAAAACAATCACCCTGTTTTACTAGTTGTGGGTAGTGTTAGTTCTATTACAAGAAAACAATTAGAAGTCTTCTTAGGTCATGAGTTGGTTGAAGGGGTAGAATTAACAGCTCCTTTGCTCATTTCAGAACAAAGTTGGGAAAAGGAAATAGAGATAGCCTATCAAAAAGCGAAGACTATTTTTCGCAAAGGTAAGCACGTTGCTCTTTTTTCAACAGGTGATAGTGAAGCTATAAAAGAGGCGCAATTGATAGGAGAAAATGCAGGGCTAACAAATACAGAAGTGAGTAATTTAATTGTTAAACGACTCGGTTATTTAACAGATAAATTGATCCAAGATACTTCGATAAAAGGAATCATTTTGACTGGTGGAGATACAGCAAAACAAGTTTGTCAAAGCATCGAAGTCAACGGGATACAACTTATTGATGAAATAGAAACGGGTGTTCCAATCGGTAAATTAATCGGACGTAATAATATTTATGCCGTTACAAAGGCTGGTGCATTTGGGACAGAAGATACCTTTATGAAATCAACAAAAATTTTGCAAGGAGTTGAAAGTGAATGAAACCAATAATTGGGATAACCATGGGTGATGCAGCTGGAATAGGTCCAGAAATCATTGTGAAAAGTTTATCAACGGAAGAAGTATATGGCAATTGCCATCCCCTTGTCATTGGAGACTCAAAAATGCTTAAGCGAGCTGCCATAATCACAGATTCAAATGTTACGATTCGTTCCATTAATCAATTGGAAGAGGCTGAATTCCAGTTTGGCACGATCGATTGCATGGACCTTGACCTCCTGTCTAGTGATTTAAAGTTTGGGGAGATTTCGGCGGAAGCGGGAAATGCAGCTTTTCAATATATTAAGACAGCGATCGATTTAGCAAAAGAGAATAAAATTCAAGCTATATGTACTGCTCCATTAAACAAAGCAGCTCTGCATAAAGGGGGGCATATGTATCCAGGTCACACGGAAATTCTTGCAACTTTAACAGAAACAGAAGATTTTGCGATGATGCTTACGTCACCAAAGCTTAAGGTCATTCACTTAACGACCCATGTAGGGATAATTAAAGCAATTGAAATGATTAATCCGGAGAGAACGTATAATGTTATAAAGCTTGCTCACGAAACATTAACAAGAGCCGGAATTGTTAACCCGAGTATTGCCGTCTGTGGTATCAATCCTCACGCCGGTGAAAATGGACTTTTCGGTAATGGAGAAGAAGAAACAAAACTAATCCCTGGAATTGAAAGAGCGAAAGAGGAAGGGATCAACGCTTCTGGTCCACATCCAGCAGACACGCTATTTTTCCGTGCTGGTAGAGGAGATTTCGATATGGTTGTAGCTTGTTATCATGATCAAGGTCATGGACCGATTAAAGTCATGGGTCTTGAAGCGGGTGTTAATATTACCGTTGGACTAAATGGTGGAGTGATCCGAACATCTGTAGATCATGGTACCGCCTTTGATATCGCCGGGAAAAACATAGCTGATGAAAGAAGTCTCCTAGAAGCAATTAAATCTGCAATAGAATTGGCCCCAACAATAAAATAGGAAGCCATAGATTGTGCTTCTTTTTCAACGGATTGGGAATACAGGTACTGACTAGTTTTTAGGATACATAGGGACGGTTCTCTGCTTCATTCGAAGCAAAGGGCCCGTTCTTAAAAGATCCATCGGAAGTTTCGCTATATAAAAACGACTTAAACGTGATGATTACTCATGTTTAGGTCGTTTTTCTTATAAACAATCATCGAAAATGGACTGGATTTCGAGAATTATCTCTATGCTTACTTACTAGTTTCTCCTATATATACCGATTACTTTTTGTTGCAAATGCAATAAAAATAAGTTAAATTTAATATGTGCTTTTTTGTTGCATTTACAATAAATTATGTACAAAGGAGGGTCACGATGAAGGAAATCCTACGTGAAATTGGAATGATAGCAAGGGCCTTAGATTCTATAAGTAATATAGAATTTAAAGAATTTGACCTTACAAAAGGACAGTATTCGTACCTTGTGCGAATATGTGAAAATCCAGGAATCATTCAAGAAAAATTAGCAGAGATGATAAAAGTAGATCGAACATCAGCAGCTCGTGCGATAAAAAAACTTGAGATGAATGGCTTTATTGAAAAGAAAGAAGATAACCATAACAAAAAAAATAAAAAACTCTTTCCAACGGAGAAAGGGAAAACTGTTTATCCTTTAATAATAAGAGAAAATGAGCATTCAAATAGTGTCGCATTAGCGGATTTTTCCGAAAGAGAAACAGAAAGCCTTTTCAACCTTCTTCAAAGAGTAAGAAAAAATATAGAAAAAGACTGGGAGTTTGTAAAAAAGGGGAACAAGAGAACTTATTGAGGATAAAAGGAGCGAGAAAACATGACTATAGATATAAAAAAGGGCAATATTGACTATTTACAACTACTCCAAGAAATAAGTATCGACACGTTCAACGATACATTTAAAGATCAGAATTCACCTGAAAATATGAAAGCCTATATAGAAGAAGCGTTTAACTTAAAACAGCTGGAAAAGGAATTGTTTATATTCTCCTCGGAATTCTTTTTTGTTTATGTGAATAATGAAGTAGCTGGATATTTAAAGGTCAATACCGATGATGCCCAGTCTGAAGAAATGGGGGAGGAAACGCTTGAAATCGAGAGGATTTATATTAAGAACAACTTTCAAAAACTTGGGCTTGGTAAATATCTGCTAAATAAAGCAATGGACATTGCAGTGGAACGAAATAAAAAGAAAATCTGGCTAGGCGTTTGGGAAAAAAATGAAAATGCCATTGCTTTTTATAAGAAAATGGGGTTTGTCCAAACAGGAGCGCACTCGTTTTATATGGGGGACGAAGAACAAACCGACTCTATCATGGCTAAAACACTCCGAGAAGCATAGGGACGGTTCTCTGCTTCATTGGAAGAGGAGGATTCTTAAAGGGGAGGGAATCGGACTTTTTGACAAATAAAAAGACCTAAACGTGATAATAGGTCGTTTTTCATGTGTTGTATAAGCCCGTAAATTTCATTATCTATAAGAATGGTAATGCGGTGGAACTACGAAATTTATATCCTTTCTTCCACCATCAATCGGAGAATTTTTTATACTAAGGAAATAGGATATTCCTATTTCCTATTTACCAAAGTACTCTCAATCATATCAATAAATGACTAAAAAATGGATTTAGGAAGAAAATAAATGTAAATAGCGGTGGTGTTAAAAGGCTATGATTTAGCGGTATTAAAAATGGGTAAAAAGATTGGTGGGGGGTGAAGAATTATTTGTTTAGGTACTCTTGGAAAAACGCGTCAATAAATTTTAAAAATTTAAATCAACATAGATGAGAAGGTGGTAAATATGACGGAAAGACATGTATTAAAATCATTAAATATATCTAGTGTTGATCTTGAAAATAGAGTAGGATTAGCACCTATGACGAGAACAAGTGCAACAGAAGATGGATTGGTCACCAACCAAATGGCAAATTATTATACGAAGTTTACAAAAGGTGGATTTGGTTTAATCATTACGGAAGGTACATATCCTGATGAACAGTATAGCCAAGGATATAATGATCAACCTGGAATAGCAAATGATAAACAAGTTGAGGAATGGAAAAAAGTGATTAAGTCTGTACACGAAAATGGAGCGAAAATCTTTTGTCAGATTATGCATGCAGGTGCGTTATCACAGGGGAATAGATATAAGAACGAAACGATAGGTCCCTCTGCGGTAAAACCTAAAGGAGAACAACTGGGCTTTTATGGTGGTAGCGGTGAATTTTCCATTCCTAAAGAAATGACCAGTGAAGATATAAAAGAAGTGGTCCAAAGCTTTGCCAATTCGGCAGTGCGAGCAAAACAAGCAGGGTTTGATGGCATAGAGATTCATGGTGCAAACGGATATATCTTGGACCAGTTTTTAACGGATTATACAAATAAAAGAACAGACCAATATGGTGGATCGATCGAAAATCGTGTTCGTCTATTAGTAGAAGTTTTACAAGCAGTTCGTGAGCAAGTTGGAGCTGAATTCCCTGTTGGTATCCGTATTTCGCAAGGGAAAGTAAACGACTATGACCACAAATGGGCAAATGGGGAAAGTGACGCTGAAATTATTTTTAGTAGTATATCTAAAGCTGGAGCAGATTTTATTCATGTCACAGAAAATGATGCAATGAATCCTGCTTTTGAAGAAAATGGGAAAACTTTAGCTGCTTTTGCCAAAAAGTATGGAGACGTGCCAATCTTTGCTAACGGTAATTTACATGAACCTGAAAAAGCAGAAGAAATTATTAAAAAGGGTGAAGCAGATCTTATTACACTAGGTACAGGAGCATTAGTTAATCCTGATTGGGTCAATAAAGTGCAAAAGGATGGAACAATAAACGAATTTAATCCAGAAAAATTTTTACATCCAAATGCTAAAATAAAAGAGTTTGAAGAAGAGTTATATTAATTGTGAATATCTAAAGGCAAAAAAAGAGATTTACCTTCTAATAAGGTAAATCTCTTTTTGAAATTGATTAATATTCCTCAACTACCCATGTGTGTTTAAATTCTACAGCGCCTTTAAGGGTCTGAGCTACAGGGCAATATTGTTCAAAAACTGACAAAGCTCTTTCAGCTGCATCCTTTTTTCCACTTGGAACTTTGACATCGTAATGACAGCTGATTTTTGTTATTTTTAATACGCCTTCAGGTGCTTCTATTGTACCTTGAACTTTTGCTGAAACATTATTTGTTGTTGGGATTTTACGCGCTTCCAGCGCGCCAGAAAGGGTTCCAACTAGTCAACCTCCAGCAGCAGATACAATATGATCAAGCGTGGAAGGATATTCAATTTCAGGTTCAACCCCATAAAATTTCTTTACTCCCCCATGCACGCCATACAATACTGGTTCATCAAATCCGCTGATAGTTGCTTCACGTATTTTATTTGCAGTATCCTTTTGGAGTATTGTTATTTCGGTTAATTCGATTGGTTCACTCATGTAATCACCACCTTTAGATTAGGATACAACACAGGTTTCTTTTAATACAACCAAATAAACTTTATCTGTTTTTAAAAACGAGAGCAAATGTTATAGGCACATGGTTGTAAGGTTCTAGCTAAAAAAGATCATGTAATTCCTTGGTAAGTGCGGTACATGACAGAGGTGGTGCGTTCCGAGGGCCCATTCATCAGAACAAATAAAATACCTGCGCCAGAAATCATAACGCAGGTATTTAACGTTCATTTATATCGTTCTTGTCACGTCCCCTTTTTCACTAGCTGGAGTATCCGTTAATTTAATTATATTAAACCCGATCGTGGCATAAATAATCGCAATAATAGGAACGGCAAAGTTTAAAATCGCATATGGACCGTAATCAAACGCATGGACACCTAACGTTCCAAAGATAAATACACCACATGTATTCCATGGGACAAAAACAGAGGTTAGTGTGCCTCCATCTTCAATGGCGCGTGATAAATTTTTCGGATGAAGTTTCATATCCTGAAATGCCTTGGCATACATTCTAGCAGGGACGATGACAGAGATATATTGCTCTGAAGCTGTAACATTCGTGAAAAAGGAAGATAGGACCGTGGCTGCAACCAGCTTCCTACTCGTCCTGGCAAATGCTAAGATTCGACTGACAATAGCGCGTAACATACCTGTGTTTTCCATTACTCCCGCAAAAGTCATCGCCACAATTGTAAGGGAAACCGTATACATCATCGATTCAAGCCCACCACGATTAAAAAGCGAGTCTACGGTTTCATTCCCACTTTCAAGTACATACCCTGCTTGCAATGTGCTAACCGCATCAGCGACAGAACCTGACTGGATGAAAATATGACTTAAAAATCCGGCGATAATTCCTACAGTGAGTGCAGGTATTGCCTGGACCTTTAGTGCGATAAGGAGGATAACAATGGCGGGAACTAAGAGCAGCCAAGGAGAAATAATGAAATTCGCTTGCATGGCGCTCATCGTTTCCTCAATACTCTGTAAGTCTATCGATCCTTCCCCGAATCTCCTTCCCAACATCCAATAAACAATAAGTGCAATCACAATCCCTGGAATGGTCGTATAAAGCATATTTCGAATATGTGCAAATAAATCTGTTCCCGTCAGTCCTGACGCGAGATTCGTTGTATCAGACAGTGGAGACATTTTATCGCCAAAGTAGGAACCAGAGATGATTGCCCCGGCAGCCATTGGAGCAGGTATCCCCATACTTAAAGCAATTCCCATGCCAGCAACCCCAATGGTGCCCATCGTTGACCAAGAGCTTCCTATCGAAAGCGATACAATGATACAAAGAAGGGTAATCGTCACTAAAAATAGAGATGGGGTAATTAATTGCAAGCCATAGTAAACCATTGTCGCGACAACCCCGCCACCTATCCAAGCACCAATAATGATCCCAACCATCAAAATAATAACTACTGCAGGCAGAGCTAAATTAATTCCTTTGTAAAGGCTGGACTGGATTTCATCCCAGGTATAGCCCGTTCTCCATGCAATAAAAGCAGCAACAACCGTACCGAGAATTAAAGGCATATGAGGGGCACCCTCTAACACCACAATCGTAATAAGCATCGCCGTAATCATAATGATCACTGGAAGAATGGCGAGTAAAAAAGGCATTTCCCTCTTATCCTTTTCCATGTTTTGTTCCAAATCTTTTCCTCCTCTTGTTTGATTGGAAGCGAAGGGACGGTTCTCTGCATCATTCTAACTGCTTGCTTGGATGATGGGTGTAATCCTTGGTGATCAAGGGTGATAAGTGAAGAGGTAGGGAGATTAAAAAAATATCAGTACAAAAAGATCATACACCAAAGCATACGCATGTCTTCTCACACTTAGAATACGTTAAAGGTATCATTTGTCTATTTGGAAG
>NZ_JBIMEV010000024.1:0-64109 GCF_051262595.1 Salipaludibacillus sp. CF4.18 | reverse complement strand
ATTAGGTGAAATCGCTTCTTTTAATGCCTCTATGTCACCATAAGGAATAATCTTTATCCCTGGAAGCATGGGACCAAATCCACGCCTATTATCTTCACTAGAAGATAGAGAAACGGCCGTCATCGTTCGACCATGAAAATTATCTTCACAAACAATAATCTCTGCTTGATTATTTTCTACACCTTTTTTTTCGTAAGCCCAACGACGAGCAGTTTTTACTGCCGTTTCAACAGCCTCAGCACCAGTATTCATAGGTAGAATCATATCTTTTCCTGTTATATGTGCGACTTTCTCAAAGAAAGGTGCGAGTTGGTCATTATGAAAAGCACGAGACGTTAATGTTATTTTTTCTGCTTGTTTTTTTAAAGCATCTACAATTTTTGGATGACAGTGTCCTTGGTTTACTGCAGAATACGCACTTAACATATCTAAATACTTGTTCCCTTCAGGATCCATTACCCAAGCCCCTTTTCCTTCCGAAATAACAATTGGTAAGGGGTGATAATTTCTAGCGCCAAAACTTTCTGTTTTATCGATAATTGCTGTCGTTCCATCCATAATAATTAATTCCTCCTTCAATTTAACTTTTTAATTTTTCTCTCTCTGTTATTACATGCAAATTATATGCCAAGTTTAAAAAACGCTAGAATAAGCCGCCTTAGTAATAAACGAAAAATATCTGTCATATCTGTAAAAATTAAACGTCAAAAAGAAAAATTTTCTTCGGCATTTATTAGTACAGTCGTGTTATGTTTATTAAAAAGGAAAAATATCTGCCATTATTTCGCTACTACTTATAGAATAAAGAAGGATTAGCACCAAATAATCATATTGTTCTAAAATCTTTAGGAAATTTTTGGAACCGAATGAAAAGGGGAATTTAAATGAAGTCTTTAATAAATGATTTAAAACAACGATTGAAAATTCATGAAACGTTACTAAATGAAATAGATATCGGTGTCCATGTAATAAATGAAGCTGGTAAAACAATTATTTACAATGAAAAAATGATGGTCATTGAATCTCTTACAAAAGAAGATGTTTTTGACAAAGATTTTTTAGAAGTTTTTGCATTTGAAGATGGTCAAAGAAGTACTTTGCTTGATGCTATGTTTAAAGAAATAGAATTTAAAAATCGAAAACAGACGTACTTCACGAATAATGGAAAAGCGATTACG
Organism: Salipaludibacillus sp. CF4.18; assembly: GCF_051262595.1. NCBI lineage: Bacteria > Bacillati > Bacillota > Bacilli > Caryophanales > Bacillaceae > Salipaludibacillus > Salipaludibacillus sp. CF4.18. The sequence goes on along the minus strand of NZ_JBIMEV010000024.1, from coordinate 62,931 downwards.
ACGATAAATAATACGTTTCCAATCTACGAAAATAAAAAAGTGATTGGAGCTATAGAAATAGCAAAAGATGTCACTAAAATAGAAAACTTAATTAAAAATAATATGAAATTAAAAGAGGATACTCGTTTTACTTTCGAGAGTCTTATTGGAAAAAGTGATGTCATAAAAGAGGTTATTGAGATTGCCAAGAGAGCCACTAGGACTCCCTCCTCCGTTCTCATTGTCGGAGAAACAGGGACAGGGAAGGAATTATTTGCACAAGGTATGCATAATGGAAGTGAACATTCCTCTGGTCCTTTTGTTTCTCAGAACTGCGCAGCCTTGCCCGATACGCTTATTGAAAGCTCTTTTTTCGGTACCAAAAAAGGAGCTTTCACAGGATCTACTGATCAAAAGGGGTTATTTGAACAAGCGGAAGGCGGTACCCTTTTATTAGATGAAATTAACTCGTTAAGCCCAATGCTACAAGCTAAACTTCTTCGAGCCATTCAAGAGAAGTCCATTCGTCGCATCGGTGATAATGTCAATAGAAAGGTAAATGTACGAATTATCGCAACCATAAATGAAGATCCAGTAGAAGCCATCGCAAACAATCGTTTACGGAAAGACTTATATTACCGCCTTAGTGTTGTTTCATTGTTCATTCCTCCTTTAAGAAAAAGAAAGGAAGATATTCGATTACTTGTTAACCATTTTATAGATAAATATAACCATATTTTCCAAATGGATGTATCAGATATAAGTAATGCTGTGCTTCAAATATTTGAGAACTATGATTGGGCAGGAAATGTCCGGGAACTCGAACATGTTATTGAGGCTTCTATGAATATAACAATAGAAGAAACTATCATTGATGTTTCTCACTTGCCTTATCACTTCAGAAAAAAATTATCTCTTATGTCTCCACAAGAATCATCAAAAGTAAGTCTCTATGATTCAAATAATGAAACAAACAATGCTCTGCCGATAGATAATTTAAATGAATTAAATAAAGCTGATCCAAACAGCGATTTAAAAGATTATTTATTAAAAGTAGAAAAATATTATATAAAAAACACCCTTGAAAAAAATAAGTATCATAAAACCAATACTGCTCTTGAACTTGGATTAACAAGACAAACTCTTAATTATCGAATTAAGCGACTGCATATTGATGCCTAAAAATTTTAGCACTAGTAGTGTTGCATAATGACTTCGTGGTATGTAGGTTCGCCCTGTGTACAGACTTCAGGAGCCTCTGATGGATCAGCAACATCTAAATAAAACTTAAACAGACTCCATCTGTCCATCTACCTATGATGTTTTCATGCAATATGATTGGCCAGGCAATGTTCGCGAATTAGAAAATGTATTAGAACGAATTATGTTAACGACCGATGAAGAAATGATCTACCCTGAGCACCTGCCAGCAACAATACACAAAAACAGTCCATACTTTATCACTCATAGTACACCTATGATAGAGCAAAGTATTGAAGAGGAGCACAATTTAAAAAGGGTGATGGAACAGGGTCAGGAAAGGTTACTTACTAAGGCATACAAACGTTGTAAGACTACTTACGAAATGGCAAGCTACCTTGGGATTAGTCAGCCATCAGTCGCCCGTAAGCTAAAAGAATTTTCTATTAATAATCATAAAGAAAAGAGATAAGATTACACTTTCCCCTTTCTTTATGTATCCCTTTCTTCCTCTATGAATCTTTTTCTATTGGATGATGAAGGAATATTAATATCATCACGATATTTGGCTATCACTCGTCGCGAAAGATCAATTTGATGATCTTGGTTTAATAACTGCATAATGGTTTGGTCAGATAATGGTTTGAGTTTATTCTCCTTTTCAATAATTCCCTTAATTATTTCTTTAACATAAGAAGAAGTAGTTGGGGAATTGTGCGTACCACTAATCGCATTCGTGAAGAAATATTTTAATTCAAAAAGACCTCGTGGTGTCTCAATATATTTATTAGAGGTAATACGACTGACGGTAGATTCATGGATATCTATTTCTTCTGCAATTTGTCTTAAAGTAAGTGGCTTTAGTGCTTGTGAACCTTGATAGAAATAATCCTTTTGTACTTCGACTATTGCTTTGGCAACCCGATATAATGTGACTTGCCTTTGATTTATACTTTTGAGTAGCCATTGTAACTCTTCATATTTCTCTTTTATATAGTGATGAATATCTATATTTTTCTCTGTTAATAAGGATTTATATTCGGCATTCAGTCTAACCTTCGGCATATATTCATCGTTTACTGTCACAATCAATTCCCCGTCGACCTCAATTACAGATACATCTGCTATGATGTACTTTGGTACATCACTACTATAGTTCACGCCTGGCCTCGGCTGGAGTGTTTGAATTAAATCATGAACTTTTTGAATTTCATGCAAAGTGATTGATAGCTCTTTCGCAATCATTTTCCATTGCCGCGCAGCAAACATTTCAATATAGTGGGATACAATGACTTCTGCTACCATATCTCTCGCAGATTTTTTACGTAACTGTAACAATAGACATTCTTGAAGATTTCTTGCTCCAACACCCACTGGTTCTAAACTTTGTAAAAGTAAAAGAAGATGTTCTCCTTCCTCTGTTGGTATCTCTAACTCACCACATAAACCCTTTACATTTTGTGTTAAATATCCATCCTCATTCACATGAAAAATAAAATAGCTTAGTCTTTCCACTTCTATTTTACTTAAGTGTTGAAGATGTATTTGATTAATCAAATGATCATGAAGATTACGACGCTCTCCATCTATAAAATCAAATGGTGAAAGAGTACTGTCATTATGATTGTAAGTAAACTCTGTGCTTTTTACTTGGACTTTATCTACTATTATATCCTTCGTATAATGATCTTCAACATCTATCAATGGATTTTCATTAGCCTTTTCTTGAATATAATTGGAAAGGTCAAACATTGAATATTGTAATAGCGAAATCGCTTGTACGAGGCCTTGCGTCATGTTCAGACTTGTTGTCTGTTGTTGAAAAAGTCCTGCTCTCATTTCCATCATTATTCACCCATCTTATTATGATTAAGTTCATTTTAAATTTTTTATAAATTAATTATCTTCAACTCTTTCCATAATTAAAACGCTTACAATATTTTAAATCTATATCTAATCCCCTTTTATCAGTAACTAAAAGGTCATCTAATGATTGAAGAATTAATTCATTGAAGCTAGGGTCATTTATATCACCTCTTTTTCGTTTGACAAGTAATCTATCTCATAGTATAACGCTATTCATTATTGAATAGTTAATTAAAGTTTTGTTGTTTATATGTAATATCCGTAGAGAACATAAATAGCCTATCCAGTGGATAAGGCTATTAGTTAGAGGAGTTATTTATTAGTCTTTTCAAAAAAGTATTTACATCTTACTTTGATAGAAAGCCCTTTAACGCAAATGAGACATTTTGCGGTCTTTCTGCAAGTCTTCTCATAAAATAACCATACCAATCTTTTCCGTAGGGAACATATACTCGTACGACGTATCCTTCATCTGACAGTTGTTGCTGTAAATCGGTTCTAAAACCATATAGCATTTGAAACTCAAATTGCGAACGGGGAATTCCAAGGTTTTCAGAAAAACTCTTCACCTTACTAATCACTTCATGGTCATGAGTGGCAATCGCTGTATAACTTCCACTCAATAGATGCTCCTTGATAATCTCCATAAAGTTTTCATTCACTTTTTCTTTAGCTTGATAGGCGACTTCCTCTGATTCTTTGTACGCTCCCTTTACAAGACGAAGCGGAATTCCTTTAAGCGACTTGACATCACTTTCTGCACAATACAAGTAAGCTTGAATAACGGTTCCTACATTCCCATATGTTTTTCTTAGTTCGTCTAGAATATCCAATGTAGCTTGTCTACGGGAGTAATCTTCCATATCTATTCTCACAAATATACCTAGTTTACTAGCAACATCCATAATTTTATACATATTGGTTAAGCAAAAGTTTTGATCAATGTCTAACCCCAATTGTGTTAGTTTAAGAGACAAATTGCAATTGACTCCTGTATCTGCAATAGCCTCTAATGTTTTGATGCAAACGTTCGTTGATTCCAACGCTCCGTCATACTCGAGGACAAACTCACCTAAATGGTCTACAGTACAAACTAAGCCTTTTTCATTTAGTTTCCGCACAACTTCAATCACACTATCGATTGTAAGCCCAGCTACTACTTGAGCAGCACCTAGACGTAAGCCCCATTTATTTGCGCCTTTATTTAATAGTTTGTTCTTTGATAACGATAAAAAGAAACTATTTGAAATCTTTGCAACGACCATGTCTAATCCTCCCCTATATTTAGATAAACCCTCCCAACTCGAATGAGCAGGAAGGTTTTTTATACTTCTAATACATTTCAGAAACAGTTTTTGCTTGCATATGGAGTGCTAAATAATCAGGTCCTCCAGCTTTGGAATCCGTACCAGACATTTTAAATCCACCAAACGGATGATACCCCACGATGGCTCCGGTACAATTTCTATTAAAATATAGGTTCCCAACATGGAAGTCCCGCTTCCCTTTTTCAATATGAGTACGATTACGGGTGATAACAGCCCCTGTTAATCCGTATTCTGTATTGTTTGCAATCTCTATCGCATGGTCGAAATCATTTGCTTTACTAAACGCAACAACTGGACCAAAGATCTCTTCTTGCATTATTCTTGACTTTGGATCAAGATCAGCAAATACGGTCGGTTGGATGAAGAAGCCTTTGGTATCATCTCCCTGTCCTCCAGTCATAAGACGTCCTTCTTCGTTTCCAATTTTGACATAGCTCATGATTTTATCAAATGCATCCTTATCAACTACTGGACCCATATACATATCTTGCGTTTTGGGTTCACCAACGGATAATACTTTTGTCAGCTCGACAACTTTTGCTAACACTTCATCATAGACATCCTGATGAACCACAGCACGCGAGCCTGCAGAACATTTTTGTCCTGAAAATCCGAACGCAGACGCCACAATCGATTCGGCTGCTAAATCTAAATCTGCCTCACTATCAACAACGACGGTATCCTTTCCTCCCATTTCAACAATGACACGCTTTAAATGATCTTGGCCTGGATGAACCTTCGCCGCTCGTTCATACAAGCGAACACCGACATCTCGTGAACCTGTGAATGTGATTAAACTCGTTTTCGGATGGTCAACCAAATAATCCCCAACCTCTGCACCACTGCCTGGAATATAATTGACTACTCCTTTTGGTAGTCCAGCTTCTTCAAGTATCTCAACAAACTTATAAGCAACAATCGGTGTTGTGCTCGCAGGCTTTAAGAGAACCGTATTACCAGTTACGATCGGTGCAACCGTTGTTCCTGCCATGATTGCAAAGGCAAAGTTCCACGGGGAAATTGTGATACAAACCCCAGTTGGTGTATAGATATAACGATTTTGTTCACCGATACGACTAGTAATCTCCTTACCGTCTTTTAACGCAATCATCTGACGAGCATAATATTCAAGAAAATCAATGGCTTCTGCGGTATCTGCATCTGCATCTTTCCAAGGCTTTCCTGCTTCTTTTGCGAGCCATGCTGAAAATTCATGCTTACGACGACGAATCAACGCTGCTGCACGAATTAAGATGTTCGCTCTTTCTTCTGGATTGACTTTTCTCCATGTTTGAAAAGCTTGATCTGCTGCTTGAATAGCCTGTTCTGCAATCTCTTGGTTTGCTTTTGATACAGTCCCTATCACTTCTTCTTTGTTTGAAGGATTAATAGAAATTATCTTCTCTTCTGTTTTTATCCGCTCTCCTCCTACAATAAGTGGATATTCTTTTCCTAGGTTATTTTCAACAAATCGTAATGCCTTTTCAAACACTATTCGGTTTTCTTCCACTGTAAAATCTGTAAATGGTTCATGTTTATAAGTTGGTAACATTGTCTTTTCCTCCATTTTTTTATTTTTAATTTTTAAAAATAATCTAATCACTACCTGTTGGAAGTGTATTTTCTTCTAATACAGCTAACGTCATATCGGAATACACTTGATCACCCTCAAGAACGGTAATTATATAAATGAAACCACTGGCACCAACTTCGATTTTCTTTGTTGTCCCATTTGTTTTTGAATTAGAAAAGGCTCACACTCATGTACAAAGGCTCCCTTATGAATAAAAACCTTTTCCACAATTCCTTTAGCCAAACAATCAACAGTGCAATAACCTATTCAGATAGCACACCTCCTAGCTCTATCCTCGAAATCTCGACACTTTGGCAGTTTTATGGACCCCAACCATATATGCCGCTAATCGAGTATCGACCTTATGAAGTGCCGCGGTGTGAATAACATTATTAAATGCGTTAACAACTTTTGTACGCAATTTCTCAGCTACCTCTTTCTCAGACCAGTAATATCCTATCTTTTTTTGAATCCATTCAAAATAGGATACCGTCACTCCACCCGAACTTGCCAATACGTCTGGGACAATTAATATCCCTTTGTCTGCTAAAATTTTGGTTGCTTCCATAGTTGTTGGCCCATTCGCAGCTTCAACAATAATCGAATGTACTGTGCATTTTCCCGTGTAATCTGGTTGGAAATTGCTGCCGGGACTAATATGTTTCATTCCCGCTGCAAAAGCTCCTTGTTTGTGATGGTATTTTTAAAAGGTTTGTAACCATACCAAAAGAATCTCGTTTATCTAGCAAATAATCTATATCTAAGCCATCTTCATCATATAAAACAGCATAAGCATCTGAAATTCCAACGATTATGGCACCACGATCTTTTAATAGTTTTGCTAAATATCCGCCAGCATTGCCAAATCCTTGTATAATAACTTTTGCTCCAACGAGATCCATTGCCTTTTTCTTTGCTGCTTCTTCAATACAAATCATTACCCCTGTAGCTGTAGCAGTTTCCCGTCCGTAGGATCCACCTAAGACAACAGGCTTACACGTAATAAACCCCGGCGCCGCCGTCATCGTCCTACCATGGAAATTCTTCTCACAAACAATAATCTCAGCTTGGTTGTTTGAAACACCTTTTATATCGTAAGCCCACGACGCGCAACCTTAACTGCTGTTTCTACTGCTTCTGCACCTGTGTTCATTGGAAGGAGCATATCCTTCTTCCCAGTTAGTTGCGAAACCTTTCAAAAAATTGTGTGAGTTGGTCATTATGAAATGCACGAGATGTGAGTGTAATTTTATCAGCTTGCTTTTTTTACGTATTAATAATCTTCGGATGACAATGTCCCTGGTTTACAGCAGAATAAGCACTTAACATATCAAGATACTTATTACCCTCAGGATCCTTCACCCAGGCTCCCTTTGCTTCCGGAATTAGAATATGGAGTGGATGATAGTTCCTAGCCCCAAGGCTCTCTGTCTTTTCAATAATCTTAGTCGTTGATAACAATGTCATTCCTCCTCTCGCCCTCCAAGACGAAGAACGGTTTCTTTTATTTATATTTTTCATTCACTATCACTAATGCAAAACACGTGCCAACTTTCCAACCCTCTAATACATGATGTACAAGACATTAATAGAAAATATTTTTGTCTATTTCCATTAGTTTTTGCGGAAAAAGAAAAATATTTTTTCTTCAGAGTTGTTAGTTATATTTAGTCAATTAGGCAATACATTAATGGTTTCTAGAGGTTATTTTAATTTATATAGTTTTGAGTAAATGAAAGTCTTTTAATCAAGGTAGTTCTAGTTGAATATAAAACGAAAATTTTTTTTGCGATTTATTTTTTTTTTTAGTGATAACGGAAAAAATATTTGCCTTTTTCTTATTAAACTTTTAGACTGTTAAAAAAGGAATAGAGGGGAAATTTATATGGGACGTTCAAATGAAGAACAAGTCACGACCCTTACTCAGATCTATGAAACGTTGTTAAATAAAATTGATGACGTCGGAGTACATGTCATTAACGAAACAGGAAAAACGATTATCTATAATAAGAAGATGATGGAAATTGAATCACTTTCTCGTGAAGACGTTATCAATAAGGATTTTTTAGATGTTTTTTTGTTTGAGGATGGCCAAGCGAGTACATTACTCAAAGCGCTACATGAAAAAAAAGAATTTAGGAATATGAAGCAAACGTATTTTAATAATAAAGGCAAAGAAATAAAGACAATCAACAATACATTTCCAATCTATGACGGCGATTATGTTATTGGTGCCATGGAAATAGCTAAAGACGTAACTAAGCTTGAACATTTAATTAGAAAAAATATGGAAAGCAAAGGAAATACCCGTTTTACTTTTGATAGTATTATTGGTAAAAGTCATGCCATTCAAGAAGTCATTGAAAACACGAAAAAGACAACGCGTACTCCTTCCTCGGTGTTGATCGTTGGCGAAACAGGAACTGGGAAAGAACTCTTTGCACAAAGTATTCATAACGGAAGCGACCGTTCCTCCGCACCGTTCATTTCTCAAAATTGCGCTGCCTTACCCGAAACTCTAATAGAAAGTTTATTGTTTGGGACAAAGAAGGGGGCTTTTACTGGTGCTACAGAACGTCCAGGATTATTTGAGGAAGCTGAAGGGGGTACTCTTCTCCTCGATGAGATAAACTCTCTTAGCCCCATGCTTCAAGCTAAGCTTTTAAGAGCTATTCAAGAAAAAACGATTCGGCGAATTGGAGATACCGTAGATAGAAAAGTAAATGTACGCATCTTATCAACAATTAACGAAGATCCTATTGAAGCAATTGCAAACGACCGCCTACGTAAAGATTTATATTACCGCCTTAGCGTTGTTTCTTTATTTATTCCTGCATTACGCGAACGTAAGGATGACATTTTTCTTTTGATCGATTTCTTTATTAAAAAATACAATCATCTCTTTCAAATGCATGTTAAGGGAATTAGTGAGGAAGTCGTTGAGCTTTTCACGCAATATGATTGGCCTGGAAATGTACGAGAACTTGAACATGTGATAGAAGGATCTATGAACTTTATTGTTCGTGAAGAAGAGATTACTCTGACTCATTTACCCTATCATTTTAGAAATAAATCAATAGTCTTAACCCAGAGAAATCCACTCATAAGTGTTTATCAAGGGACGGTTGAAGATAAGCAACAGCCTCTTCGCGAACTAAAGGATTATTTATTCGAAGCTGAAGAATTTTATATAAAAAAAGCACTTGAACAAAAGAACTTTCATATTACCAATACAGCTAAAGAGCTCGGTCTCAGTAGACAAACGTTACAATACCGTATGAAGCGTTTAAATATAACCATAAAATAAAGAGCCATCCTCTCAAAAGGGTTATTTCTTACCTTTTGAGAGGATGGCTCTATTTATTAAAATATGAAATGGCTACTGCTACAATAATTGTTAGAGTAATAATCGTTCTTATCAGGAAAATAAGCACTAAATCCAAAATTTCACAGGGAGCTTCGAAGCTAACAATAGTCCACCGACTTCGGGCGTTTAAATCAGCTGAGTAACGGAAACACAAGCAATCACAAAGCGTGGCATCTCGCTTTCTATACCACCTCCAATTACTGCAGGTAAAAACATATCCGCAAAACCTATAACCATTGTTTGGGCTGCTTCTGTAGCTTCCGGAACTCCCTGGACAAAAGAAAAAAGATCGATTCTTGAAGGCTCTAATAGCGCCTATACAGAATCGACCTCTCTTTTGAGTGAGGTTAGGATGGTTGACAAAAGGAATTTTTTCTCTGGAAAGGTATCACTTTATTTACTTGGTGATACCTGTTTAATTCAGTACCGGTTAAAAAAAGACACATTGCTTCATGCAAACGAGAGCAAAGATTCACGCCAGTCCTTGTGTGTTGTCCCCTATTTCGACCATTGAAACTCAACGTTGGTTACATTTGGTTTGAAGAAACCAAGATTACTCTCAAAAATATAAAGAGCTGCGTCCATATCGTAATTGAATAATAAACGATACCCATAACTTCCATAGTGGCCACTTTGTTTTCGGAATGGCATAATTTCAAAAAATTGATCGCCATGCTCCCACACTAACTTGTCACGTATCTCTTTGAATCCTACACCTCGAAGACGACTCTTCAGTTCTTTGAATGGAAACTTCAAGAAAATAGTAACCCGATATGAACGTAAATCCAAGATGCAGTTGCCGGCTAAATTGATCCGTTTGAAAATTTCTCGCGCCCTCAATTAAAAACCGTTCCCCAATTATCTTTGCTCTCGACATGGTTGCGACATAAATATCTAGGTTGCTCTCATTAATAACCTTACTTTCTGAAAGACTCTGTTTTATATTTGATACCCTTCTAACTCTTCCCCTTCCATCCTTTGCCGGATTAGAAAAAAAAGAATCATCAAGCACCGAAATTAAAATCATTGGTCTTTCATTTGGAAAGGAATCTGTAGAAAAGACATAGTTTTCTATTTTTTTCTACAAGTTCAGAAAGGGATTCCGTTTCACGATCTAATTCAATCGCTATGAATTGTTTACCTACGGAAAACAATGCGTCGGGAACAACACTAGAAATCGCTAATTTTTTGGCTTTTTTTAAATAATAAGATGGTTGATGAACAACCAAAGATTCTTCTCGATCATCCTTGTGCCAAAAATCTATGAAATGAACCAGCATTTCTCTGGCTGCTAAATCGTGATCTCTATTTGCCCCCCTTTTATGTTGATAATTGATAGGTGTTAAAAATTCTAAAGGATAGTCATAGTCTTCTAATGCTTCATATCCAATTTGTCCAACTGACAGATAGTGATATCTGACAGCTGATTTATCTGCCCCTACATAATACCGATTGATAAGATTAACGTTTTCAAACTTTCTTAATCGATTATGAAAGGCATACTTAGATATCGGTTCATCACTCATGCTGCAATAAACTCTATAAAATTGATGCTGAGTTAAATACCTTATACGCAACAACAAGAATAAAGAATCTAATTCACCTTTCGTGATCCACACACTAGAATATTTGTGGTGGCGAACATCTAACTTCATGCGATCGATTTTATCCACTCCCTTTCTGAACACAAAAAAACTCCTGCATAAATTATCCCCACGTATAAGGAGATTAAAATATCAAGAGCTTCCCGTAAATATTTAGTTAATACCTAATCCATAGTTTAGCTACTTCAATACATATAGTCAATAAAAGTTATAAATATAAATACATAAAATCAGATAAAAATACATAAATAGAAATGGAATGTTTCTTATAATTAGGGTGTGCGAAACACATTTATAAGCTGGGAATATCGAAAGAGAAAAACGACGTACATTTACGCTAGTCTATCTATATATAATTACGGTTCTAGGCCCCCCTTAAAACGTTGATATACCATGCCCTCAGATATGTTACCTTGAGTAATATAGGAGAGTAATATACCTATACTATATTACTTGGTTATATGTTTAATTAACGTGTATAGATAAGGAATCTTAAAATACGGTATTTATTGTTAATCCATATTTAATCAAAAAGAGAATGTGAGAATGCATTTTAGAAAAAAGTAAATCGTCGTTTGAAATGAGGAGATGACTTTAAAGATAGTCCCCTATCATAAGACCAAGCCTCGATGGTTTTCCATAAGAATACTGACAAAATTGAAGAAGTATAATACAAGGCTGATGGTGTTAATCAGGAAGCGTGCATAAACGTACTTTTTCGCCCTTCTACGTACCTGGTTACATGATCTGGCGTATTTTTACGTAAATGACGTTGTCTCACACGAATATTTGAAGAAGTAGCTAGACGATATCGGTTTTGTTATTGAAGAAATGATATAAGTGATTGCTATTATAATTTCTGAATGAGCCTACATATAGACTCTATAAATAGACTCCATAAGTAGACTCTATAAGTAATAAAAGCTCAATTTTTTTCATGGAACACTTATTCAATAGGGTTTTATAATTGGTGCTTACAATAGGTGCTTTGAATTAGGATCTACTATTTATAAGAAGAGAATTAACATTAAAATTGAACAATTTTGTATAATAATAGTAATATGGCAAGAAAGATAGGTACATATTGATAATAATTCAGTGAATTTTATGATATAGAGTCTATTTATAGGATCTATAATGAAACATTGGTATGATAGTGTTTTTAAGGGTTGATTAATAGTAATGAATGGTATAGAATCCATATATAAGCACTAAAATAGGGACCTATAACAGTGTTGGAGGTGAATTCAGTGGACAGTGAACTGCATAAAAAATTCAGTCATGTTGAATTTAATGAAGATCAAAATGATATGTTTCTAGAAATAGTAAGAAGTACGCCGCACCTTTCAAGGATATTAATGTACATACTAAAGAATCAGTCAAACCAACAAAGTGAAGGGAAACTTATTGGTACCACATCAGCTAACATAGCCAATAACCTAGAAGTAAAACGAAGAGTACAAGTTCAGAATGGTAAAACAAAAAGTTTTGAAGAGGGTCGTGCGAATATTACCAGAAAGACGGCAGAAAAGCTTCTCGATATTTTAAGTAGCATGTCGCTGCTTTATTATGAGGAGAGTAAACCTTATAAATATCATTTTTTAACAGAAAGAGGAGAAAAATTAGTAAATGAAATAAAGAAAGACTTTTATAATGAAAAAAAGAGGAGAGATAAATGATGAGTTTCCGACATAATGTACCTGCAATTAACATAACCGTGGTGGGATTTGGACAAGCTGGAACACGAATGGCCGATAAATTTGCTGAAATAAAATATAGTGATGGTACACCCGTCTATAACTGTTTAGCTTTAAATTCTAACGATGGTGATTTAACAGGGTTGAAATATATATCTAAAGCTAATCAAGTATCATTAAACTTAGGTGGTCTGGCAAAGAATCCTGAAAAAGCTATGACTATCTTAGAAGAAAATAGTGAAGTAGAAACAAAGTTAAAAGAGTTTATTACTGACCGGATAAGACCTAAAGATGATCTAGTTCTATTTTTTGCTGGACTAGGAGGAGGAACAGGAACATCAACCATTGTAAAAGCAATTGAAGAGTTTCATGATTTTTACAATAAGCCAAAAATAAAAGATGAGCTTATTAAAATTCAAAAGAATGTTGGTAATACTAAGTTTAAAGAGAATTTAAAACAATACAAAATGGACGCTTTTAAAAAGGCACAAGATAAATTCATTAAATTAGGGGTTGTTGCTACCCTCCCAGCTCATCACGATGGTCCAGACGTATTAAAGCAAGTAAATAAGTTTGCACAGAGGCTGTGGGAATCTGCTAAGAATCCAAGTAAGGGAATTGCTTTTGTCACATTTCCAGATAACCAGCACTTCTACAAGGAGTGGAAAGAAAACGGGAAGGACATAGCTGAAAATTATAGAGATTATGCTAATCTTCAAATAAGAGATCTATTTCATGATCTAAATACTGGTACTAAAGGTGGCGGAACATCCGTTACGTTTGATAGTGAAGACTTTCGTCGATGTATCACAGAGCATACAGGCTGCCTGGTTTTAAATAAATTGGAAAAATCAATCGACGACATTCATAATTCGGATGCTTTAAGAGATTTATTTATGGAATCATTTAAAGGAGACACTCTACATGGTCAAATTCCCCTTACGTATACGGAGGAAGGGAGTATAAAATATAATAAAGTTCACCATGTCGGTGCATTAGCTGTGTTAGATTTTAAAAATAAAGATATAGGAAGCTCATTTATTGATGAAATAAACGAAGAAGTTATTAATTATTTTCCATTGAATGGAAATGTGTTCTCGGGATACTTACAAGAGAAAAATCACTTTAAAGCATCTGTTTATACGGTATATAAAACGGAAGCCCTCCCCCCTAGGTTGCAACAAGGGTTATATGAAGAGTACTTGGAATTTAAAAAGAAACAAGATCAAGTAGAATATGCCAGTAGTTCGATTAAAAAAATCGAAGATGATCAAAATGAGGATGATTTTGACATTGATATTGATTTAGAGGACATGGGTATAAGTGATATGGATGAGGTTGCAGCAACGAAAGATGAGGACGAGATTGATATTGATGATATAGACTTAGATGACATCAATGACTATGAAAAGTAATCTATTAGATTCCTATAACTGTTGAATTCAAGCAGAAGAATAATAAAAGGGCATTCCAAGTGAATGCTCTTTTTGTTGGTCGCCTCCCCGACCAACGTATATAGATACTTATCACCTCCACTATTCATAGCTCTTATCACTCCCTTATAACTATGCATGGTATCGTTACTTACTATAGAAGTACTTCCGTGGGAGTTTAACACCACTACCAATAACAGTGCTTCCAGTACCAAACATATTATGTACATTAAATCTTGCTAACTATTAGAAAGGTTATCTTCCCTAGGAACCCTCGGCTCTTCGAATAACGATGACCAGGTGTATCTAAAAACTCCCCTCTTTATTCATTCTATAAAAAGAGATCTAGTTAACATAGTATCTATACAGCAAAATCTTCTAAGCACCTCCTGTTATTTCCTATAGATGTAAAAATAATAAAGATAACTGATTATGTAAAGGTTTTAATAAAGATATTGAGGTGTTTTTTGTTCCGAAAAACGACGTAAAGCACGTCGATGGATATAAACAACAACAAATAAAGCGAAAATGGCATCAACGCCACTTCGTTCTTTCTCTGTTACGTAGACAACATGTATCTTCGAAAAACTTTGTTATCGACGTATACAATACATGTATCGACGTGGGTTTACACGAAAGAAAAAGAGCGAAGGGACGTTGTGATTTCTCAAAAGGGTTGATTTATTAGTATTTATTTAGGATAATTTACGTAGTCGATATAAATACATGTACATAGGAGGTGGAAGCATATGAATGGTAGAGAAAAACTTGAAAATGAAGAGTGGTTGGTTCTTGATCCTTTATACACATTTTGTATGGGGAGAGATAGGTTAAGAGATAAGATTTTTCCTGACTTTTTAGAAGAAATTAAAGCGGATGAAACATTTTCGACAGGAGATGTTTCTGGTTATCTAAAAAAAAGCGACGCAAATTTACGATATTATTTGCGAGAGTTGTATGAATATATAAGACCTGAATTTCAAGGAAGACGCTACCGTTTAAACGTGGAATCATTTTATAAATTATATTTGGTGAGTGTTTGTCTTGATGACGGACAGTCCGTTCATGATATAGCAGCACGTTTAAATCTTAAAACAACGATTCAACCTTCAGGAAGAGATCATCAACGAGTAGGTAATAGTAGGGAATTGATGACGGCACAAGAAGACGATTTCCGTAATCAAATGCTGGATTTAAAACAACGGATGTTAATGATGGAAAATGAGAAGCAAATATTTATGAATAAGAAATTGTTTAAACTACACCAGGCGGAAAAAAAGACGAATGCGTTGTATCGAGAAATTAATGAGATAGATAAACAAATATCAGATGTTGATAAACAAAAACAATTAGATCTTTTGGAGAAAACGGTAGGGAGAAATAATGACTTAACTGTCAAAGTTTATCGACAAACTCTAGAAAACAAAAAAAGAGGATTTCTTGATTGGTTTAAAAAGAAAGAAGTCGACGAGGAAATTGATACGGAAAGTCTTTATAAGAAGCAGGAAAATGAGGAAGCAAATAATCTGTATGAAGACTTAGTAAAAGCAAAGAGTGAAAAAGAAATTGAAGTGAAGATGTTGGAAGAACAAAAGAAGGAAATCGAAGGATCCGAATATGATAAGGAAGAACAAAAAAGACTAGATAGCATTAAAAAAGCGCTTGATGAACATGATAGACCCAGGTATAGTAGTGAGCCATTGAGAATAGATGAAGAAGATTATTAACTAGGTATTTATCCTTTTAGTTATGGAAATTTATAAAAGTGACTTGATAAATATATAATTTGTGTACTGGGTAAACTAAAATAAAAGGGAAGAATCCTTAATAATGTTTATAAAATGTTTGGAAAGGTATTTGCAGAAGGAAGCAGTTATTGTTCAACGGTCTTTTGTATGGGCAACTATATTGGTGATCGTCAATGTGATTTACCATTTGCAGTAATAATGATGGAATTCCTATACACAGAGGAGACGATGATACGATGAAGAGATTGACTAAAGATTCCCAGCAATTTGTCTCATTTATAAATACGCTATCGATCACAGAGTCATTAAGTTCTAAACAACAACAGAGGTTTTTGAATTGTTATTGTTAGGTACATCGACAAACCAGGTTTGTGATTTATTACATATCTCTTAGAAAATGTTTGAACTTAGTAGAGAGTGCCGACTACGAGTTAATAGGCGAATGGGTCGCTGGATATAAAAAAGATAATGTAACACTACGGACAGCTTTAAGTGCGATGCTATCTAGTACAAGATGGTTAGTGGGTGAAATAGATGAGATTCACAACTTATTAATACAATCTAAAAATCAGAAACAAAAATGGGACTTTTTATCTCAAAAACGAAGGACGTCAAATAACTGGTGCCGAGGCTGAAGAAATTGTAAAGCAAAAGTACGGCCACGATTTTTACTTTGATGGAAAGGTATTCCATATTTCTATTAGTAATAATGGAGTGAAAAGCTATTACGAATATGATGTGGAACACGATAGTATTATAGATTCAGTATTTCCATATCCTATGAGAGAGTATAGAATTTATTATGAAGAAGAAGATCTAATCAGGAAAAAAGTGTTAGATGCTACTTATCTTGATCCGAAATATAGCAAACTAAAAGTAGTGGAAACTAAATTGAAGTTTGGTAAAAAAATAAGATTGTACTACAGTATATCTGGGGAGTTAATAGACTTTGAAGCTAAGGGAGGATGGGTAGTAGATCACAATGCTCGTAAAATATTTCCAAAATACAGAAAATATATAAATATGTGGAGTCATCTTGTAACACCTTTTATTTAATAACGTAATAAAGGGCATATGTAAAGTATATTTTTAGTGAGATACTCAAAAGATGGAGCGTGTTCATTCTGGTTAAAACATTATTTAAGTTCTGTATGTTAAAGGCATGTGGAAATACTCCATTAATACTGAAGTCAGGTGGTATGTTGAATTTTATTAGATTAAACTATTTTTACTATTTTAATTTTTTGAAGAAAATCTGACTTGAGAGGTCTTTCATTAAGTTACTAAACTTATTGGAAGCCTCTTTCTTGATATTCTTTGTCATGTGAGCGTATATGTCCATGGTTGTACTTATATCGCTGTGTTCTAAACGTTCTTGGATCTCTTTGATGTGAACGTTAGCTTCGATCAATAAAGACGTGTGTGTGTGTCTAAACGAGTGTGGTGTAACATGTTTTTGAATGTTTGTTTTTTTCAACAATCTATTCATTCTAATAGCTATGTGTTTAATCGTTTTAGGATATCCTTCATTATTAGTGAAAATGAATTCACTATCCTTGTAAAATAGCTTGTTTTCATTCTTGATTAGGCTTTGTTCTTTGAAATGTAATTGCAATAGTTCAACTAATATAGGATCAATAGATATAGTACGTATAGATCCTACTGTCTTTGGTGTCAGTAACTGATACTTTAGTTTGTTGTTAGTTGGGTTATAGTAAGTTTTATACACTCGCAATGTTTGGTTTTCAAAATCAATGTCAGACCATTTTAAAGCTATCATTTCCCCAATTCGCAATCCAGTGTATGCTAACATTGTAAAAGCCAATAAGTCAGATTCAAGCCCTTCTTTCCTAGCAGTAGTGAGGAACTCTTCTAATTCCTCTTTTTCAAGAAATTTATTATTAATTACATCCCCTTTCTCAAGGTCAGAGACTGTAGATTTTTTCTTAGGTAACTTAATATTCTCAGTCGGAACGTTTTTAATTAATTTGAGTGAATGTGCATATTGAAAAACCATGTTAGTAGTGGTGTGGATACTGGATATATAGTTTGTGCTAAATTCATTTGAAAGCATGTTTATTGTATCTTGGTAATCCTTTTTAGTTATTCTTTGGATAGATGTTTGTCCATATTCAGTAATGATATGCTTTAGAGCAATTCGTCTAGCTCGCAAACTACTCTCTTTAGCATCTTGTTTGTAGTGCATTTCCCAGTCATTACATAGATCAGCAAAAAGGATCTTGGTAGGTTGAATATATTCATCTCTATGAAATTCTCTTTCAAACAAAGCAGCAGCAAGTTGAGCATCTTTTTTCGTTAGAAAGCCAGACTTAGTTTTTTGACGATCTTTACCTGTTAATGGGTCTTTCCCTGCGTAACAAACATAAGACCATTTTTTCCCTCGTTTATATAGTCGTGCCATATAATCTATCCCCAATCAATATTTACTCCTTAATTTATTTCTTCATTACCAAAAACAGCATCAAATATTTTGATCATTTTATTGATTTCAGCTTCGTTAATATCGAGGTCTTTATAAGCAAAGTTTTCGTTCTCTTTAAGTAGGTAGTATAAGTCAATCTTTTTATCGAAAAAACTATAATCTTGATTTTCATGTTTGTTAATCTCGTTAAAGTCTCCCCATAAAGTAAATCGAGCCTCTTCTAGCTCAGTTACACTTCTCCCAATTAAGCCATATGCTCTTTTAATTGAAATAGGAGGTAATTTGTATTCGTGATTTAAAAAATTTAATAAATTACGGATGTTATAACTTTCTCCTAATTTTTTAAGGGCATCTTCATTTTGGGGTCCGATATTTTCTATATTAATTATTTCTTCTATAGATAATGAAGTTTCATTTGAAATTTCATTAAGAGTCTTATTAGATTTTAAGCGAAGTGTAAATAGAATAAATTTACCAGGTCTCGAATTATACATTTTTGTCATAAGATTCGATTTTCCATAATTAAAATTGGATCTATTAAGACTATTTATAAACTCTTGAAAATCACCATTATCAATTTTTAATCTTATTAGTGACTCTTCTAAGGGGATTTGTAAAATACTATAGATTCCTTCGATTAAATCTAAATTGGCTTTCATCTTACTATTTTCGACATTTGATATATATCCATGAGTTAATTCTAATTTGTTTGCTAATTCCTTTAATGTCAATTTATTTTCTTTTCTAATCTTACGTAGAAAGAATCCAAATAGATTATTAGTCAATAGGACCACCTCATATCATATTATTTTACATCTATAACATAACATTTAGATAAAATGTTGACAACGATAACAACAACAGTTACGATAATGTTACAATATTAACATTAGGTGTTAATATTGTAACAAAAGTGTAAAGGGGGAGATTAATTGAAATCTAATCAAATTAAGGAATTTATTAAATCAAAAGGACTTAAGCAGTGGCACGTAGCAGAATTTTATGGAATAAGTGAAGGGAATTTTAGCCGTTTGTTACGTAAAGATCCGCCAAAAGATGTAATAAATAGAATAAAAGATGCAATCTCAAAGGCGCAAGAGGTTTATGGAGTGAGAAAGGGGATGGAATAGATGATTAATATTGAAGTTGATCAAAAAACTGTAAATACAATGCTCGAGAAAGCTAGAGAGAAATATTTCTTGACATATTCAGAATTTTCTCAATATCTAAATATTAGTAAACCTTCTATAGAAGAGCTATTAATTAAAAATGGTTGTCCTTTTTATAAAGTAGGAACAAAATATTTATTCAAACGGGTTGAAATAGATGAATTTTTGAACGATATAACCGAAGGCATGAATAATCGCAATAATGATATAAAAATTTTCACTAAATTGAACAAAACAGCTGATAAAAGATTATTAAATGCATTCTAATCAGTTGAAGAAAGAGAATTTAAGTTATAAAAAATACCCACTAATGACTTGGGGTCTAGTGAGTACCATAAGAAATTTTATTGTTTATAATATTATAACAGGAAATAGTGAGAAGTGCATAACATCAAAAGGGAAAAGGGGGAGTATAGATTGGCGAGACCAACAAAAATAGGACTAGACTACTTTCCACTTTATGTAAATATGGGTGACGAATTTGAATTGATAGAAGCAGAGTACGGCTTAGAAGGATTTGCTATTTTAATAAAGATGTATCAGAAAATATGTAGTAGTGGTTATTTTGTTAAGTGGGAGAAAAAAGACCAAATTTTATTCTGTAAGAAGGTTTCCCTTTCAGTAGATGTAGTTAATAGGATCATCAATGACAGCGCAAATTGGGGCATTTTTGATTCGAATTTGTTTAATAATTTTGGGGTTATAACATCAAAAGATATTCAAGAAACTTATGTTCATTCAACTTATAAAAGAAAGAAGGTGGAAATGTTAGAGGAATACCTATTAACAGATGTTTCTGATACCAAAAACATAGTAGTAAATAGAGTTTCTGATATCAGAAACTCATCAACAAATGATATTACTGATGGAAAAAGTACACAAAGGAAAGTAAAGGAAAATAAAGAAAATAACAGTAAAGAAAAAGAAATGCAGAGAAACATTAACAGTGATAGTACTTCAATATATAATCAATTAGCTAATCGATTGTATGAAAGAATACTAATCAATGATGATGGGTTTAAAGTATCTGATTTTCGAAATTGGGTTGAGGACATTAAATTAATTATTGAACAAGATGGACGACCGAAAGAAGAAGTTAAAGACGTTATTGACTGGTCTCAAAAACATTCATTTTGGAAATCTCAAATCTTATCTGGAAAAAGTTTAAGAGGTAAAATGAGCCCACTCATTATTCAAATGAATGAATACACAAGAAAAAAATTAAAGAGGTTAATCAAGCACCTATTCCTAGTTGGCTAAAAAATCAATCAAGTGGAAAAAATGCAGATCAAAAAGAAGACTTCGACCAAGAACAATTTAGAAAAAGCCTGGAAAAAGCTGAAAAACAAAAAAAATACTTGCTGAAAAAAAACGAAAAAAAAGAGAGGGAAATTCGAGCGATTTTTATTTAAATGTTGTTCAATGAAAGATGAAACCTAAGAAAAAATCAATTGAAACATTTTTTAAAAGTTTGTATCCTTTGATATAAAATATATTAATGTTAAAACGATAATCCGTTTTATTTAAGGGTAGTTGATCTTAATTAAATATTAAGTAAAATTTGTTAAAAGAAGCTAAAAAAACACGAGTGTTTAGTAAGTCATTACTTCTAGAATAGAAACAATGCCCAACTATGCACTGACAGATGTCAGTCAGTGCAGGGGTATTTTCGTGAACGAAAATGAACGTTCAGCAACCGCTGAATAACCTTCGGAGAAAGAGGGAAATAAATGAGTGAATTCCCAAGGCTATTAACAATATCAGATCTAACTGGTAGGTGGAATATGCCAAGACAAAGCATACATGAAAGAATAGCTTATAGAGATTTCCCTGAACCGATCCAATATGTATCAAAAGGTAGGATAGCGTTATTTTTAATTAGTGATATTGAAGAATTCGAGGAAAGTCACCAGTGGATTAAAACACCTGAAAGAAGAGAGAGAAGGCAACGATTTATTTTTTCGTTAATTAATAAGTAAATTACACCTTTAGTATTTATATTTTGTTGTAAAGTGTTATGAGAACAATAGCTACTTGTCAGACTATGTGGGAGGTATTGTAGAAATGTTTAAAAACAACAATGATATTCATTTAGATTATTTCATTTTAGATAATTTATTATTAGACGAACGATATAGGTACGATTTTATTAATTTTGATATCTCTCAAGTTGAATTTAGAAATTTTGCAAATAAAGGTATTTACTTTTTCGTGTTTACGACACAATTAAAACCTCCATTTAATATATATTTAAACGTAGTCCCGTATGAAGCACTAGACGTTATAAAAGTTACTAGTCATTCAGATTGTCATTTTAAATACTTACAAGTAAACAGAATAACTAAATATGAAGTACATTCTAATTTAATCATTACAAAAAAAAATAATGAGATATTTGCTTCATTACATGATCAGAAATATAGGGATTGGAAAACTAATGAAAGTAAAGATATAAAAACAGTTAATTATTTACTATTAGTAAAGGCACCGTATTTTAATAGTTATATACTATTACCACGTGCTTTTTCAATCCAACTAGAGATATTTGAAAAGATGAAAGAATTAGATATGGAAGAGGACGTAGATAGACATCAACGTCTATTATATAAGACTAATGATTTGAATGATGAACTTATCCAAGAATTATGTAACTATTCAAGTTTGACCCTCTCATAAACCTTTGATGCCTAGAGAAAAAAAGGAAACTATAAGTACTATTGTATAAGAACTTAACTATGAATTTCTAATATATGATATAATAGTTTCGAAAGTTGTCATAACCTTCACCCCCTTTTAAAAGGGGGGAAAGGAAAGAGACCAAAGTATTTTATACTTTGGTCTCTTTCGGTTTTATAGAATAAAAATAGATAACATAAGACTATAATCCGGAATTGAAATATGAAAGTTACTGATAAAATAGAAGAGTAATGTATTACAGGAAACCATCCTTATTAGCTCAAGTGTTTTATAACACATTTTTTAATTTTTTATAAAAAGTCGATAGTAAAACAATAAGACCTGATAATTATTCTTCACAGGAATGCTAACGTGCAGTTTGAATAGGTTACACTTGATTGGACAATTTGGTTAAGGTCAATTAGACTTGGATCAAATAAAAACCTAGGAGAATCAAACATGACCAAACGAGTGAGAAGAAGCTTTTCAAAAGAATTTAAAGAACAAATAGTCCAGCTTCATGGAGCTGGA
The DNA here is from genome assembly GCF_051262595.1 of Salipaludibacillus sp. CF4.18. Classification (NCBI taxonomy): domain Bacteria; kingdom Bacillati; phylum Bacillota; class Bacilli; order Caryophanales; family Bacillaceae; genus Salipaludibacillus; species Salipaludibacillus sp. CF4.18. The sequence goes on along the minus strand of NZ_JBIMEV010000024.1, from coordinate 40,317 downwards.
AAACCCAGAAGTGAGATTCTCAAAGAATATGAGCTAACGCCATCTGCCTTTGACAAGTGGGTTCGTCAACACTCGGAGAGCGGATCTTTTGAAGAGAAAGATAATCGCACTCCTGAACAGGAAGAGTTAATCCAACTACGAAAAGAGAACCAAAAGCTCGCCATGGAGAATGATATTTTAAAGCAAGCAGCGCTGATCATGGGACGAAAGTAGATGTGATTCGGAACAACTGCCACAAATACTCGGTATCAGCAATGTGTGCCGTCCTCCAACTTGCCCGAAGTACGTACTATTATGAAGCGAAAATACGTGATGATCAAGATGAAGAATTGATAACACTGATCAACGATATTTTTAAGAAAAGTCGCTATAACTATGGTCAACGGAAGATCAAGATTGAACTTAAAAAGAAAAAGTGGACGGTTTCCCGACGGCGTATCGGACGAATCATGAAAGAACAAGGACTTGTTTCAAAATATACAGTCGCTCAATTTAAGCCATCTAGAACGACTTATAACGAATCTGACATAGGGAACACCTTAAATCGAGAGTTCAATCAAGACCAAGAACTCAAGGTCATTGTAAGTGATTTAACTTACGTCCGGGTACAACAGAAATGGCACTACATCTGTGTCCTTGTTGATTTATATAACCGTGAAATCATTGGTCACAGTGCTGTTCCTCGTAAGAGTGCAGCGTTAGTTCAACGTGCCTTTGCATCTGTTAAGTACAATCTCCATCGCCTCGAATTATTCCATACTGATCGAGGAAGCGAGTTTAAGAACCAACTTATTGACCAGGCACTTAACACCTTCGGTATTGAACGATCCTTGAGTAACAAAGGAACACCGTATGACAACGCAGTTGCTGAAGCCACATTTAAGACCATCAAAACAGAATTCGTTCGTGGTGCGGTTTTCGCTAATCAACACGAACTTGACCTAGAACTTTTTGATTACGTCCATTGGTTCAATCATATTCGCATTCATGGATCACTAGATTACTTAACACCTACTGAATACAAGTTGATCAACCTTTAAATAGTTGTTCGATTTAGTGTTGACATACCAAGACTTCCTTAAATAATTATAGGGTATATACTCACTAGAAACCCACTTTTTATGGCAATCTAACGCTCCCTCTGTCACTAAAGCATGTATGTGAGGATTAAATTTAAGATCCTAAACGTATGGATGACCGTAATGACTCCCACTTTCATTTTTCTTTTTTACTTTTATAGTAAAAATAATACATAAATACTTCTGCTGCTTCTTAACTCAATTCATTGAGTTTCTACCGATAGAAACTTCTCGCAACTCTTTTGGTATCGTAAAACCATATGCCGGTGAGAAACATCAAAGATCATTTCCTCTTGTTTATCAAACCATTCATCATTATATTTCTTTGCACACGTATGACAGAAGCGACTTTTGCATGTAAAACCTATAAATACCGGCTTCGATTTTCCTTCACAGCCTAGACACTCATATTTAGTAAATCCAAGATCTCTTGTTCCACACTTGATCGCTTTATAAACAGTCTCGTAAATATCATCTCGATACTCTTCAGGGAAACGACGATCATGCAATTGCCAAAAACGACTAATATGATCTAATAGGATTTTTTTAATCACACCACCACTACTCAAAAATCTATAATTTCAAACAATAACAAAAACACTTCTGTTCATTCACAACAAAACTGTGCTACTATATGGAGAGAATCTATTTTCAATAGTTTGTAGTCAAGAGGTGACAGCATGTTAAAGAACTTTCTAGCAGATGACTCTATCGTAAATAAATCTACTAAAGCAATCTATGAGTATATTTATCAGTATGGTCCGATTACACAAGCAAAGCTATGCGAAATGACGAAATTGAAGCGTTTGAAAGTAGCACGTATCTTAGATGAGTTACTCAAAAAAACTTATATTGAAAAAGCTGGGTATGGCAAACCATCAGGTGGCCGTCCTCCCCTTATCTATCAGGTTAATGCTAGAAGTGGATTTATTATTAGTGTGCATATAACACGAATAAGCACGAGAATTACTCTATTTGATCTTTTTCTAAATCCATTAAACGAAACAACTTTTTCGATGACAAAAAAACATACCCCAACCGTTGTTCTTACTAATATTAATGCAACGATTCAAACGTTTATGAAAAACCATCACTTTACTTCTGATGAATTATTAGGAGTAGGAATTGCTACGGTTGGTCCTTTAGACGGCACGACAGGGGTCATCTTAAACCCAGAGCATTTCTTAGCATCTGGTTGGAAGAACGTACCGATTGTAAAAATGATACAAGAAACTCATCAAGTAAACGTCTTACTCGAAAATGCCACTAGCATGACTGCTTTAGGAGAATATAAATACCTACACAATTCTCACAAAAACATTCTTCATTGCTTTAACAGTTGGGTATTTGTCTGCGGCATTATTACAGATGGCAAAATTGTCAAACCTGAATATGGAAATGCGACTAGTTATGGGCATATGGTCATTAATCCAAATGGAAAAACATGTTCCTGTGGCAGCAGAGGCTGTGTTTCCACCTATTCAACCTTGCAGGCAATCCTAAACAATTTAAAAGACAACCAACCTGATCTTTATAACGATCTTAAAGATCATGAAGAATTTATTTCGATTGAGGAAATAATTAAACGATTAGTGAACAAAGAACAAGCACAAGACGTTATAAAAGAATCTGCTTACTATTTTGGTATTGGCGTTGCAAATCTAATTAATATTTTTCAATCGAGTGCTGTCGTTTTAGGTGGCCCATTGGTTCAGTCGATGCCTCATTACTATGAAGAAGCAATCCAAACAGCCAAACAATTCATTGCCTATAACAAAGAAGTTACGTTTAGCAAACAAAGAGATACATCTGCAGTCGAAGGCGTTGCTATCGCTGTTTTGTATTCTTTTATGAGTAGCGACCTTTCTGAAAATTCATTTTTTAAAAAAAGTTCTTGCTAAATTAAAAGTTGTCCCCTACAATGTTATCAAAGGATAATAAAAAAACTCACTACTTTTTTTATTTACTTTAGTTCAAAAACAACAAAAGGAGAAAGGGATTTTTTTACACACTTTAGTTCAAAAACAACAAAAGGAGAAAGGGATTTTTTTTACACACTTTAGTTCAAAAACAACAAAAGAGAGTGAGGTTTACCTAGTTTCACGTCCTTTAGGTGTAGTTCCTTGTATTAATTGTAAGCGCTTAAATTTTTGTTACTATTTAAAAAATACTGCTAGATTATAGTTTAATAAAGTTTGGAGGAAAATTAGATGAAAATTAAATTTTTAGGTACTGGACTTCCTATTCCCAATGTTGATCGTGTCGGGCAAGGAATTTTAATCAGTCACGACGGACACAACGTTCTTTTCGATTGTGGCCCTGGAGTTAACAGAAGACTTTTTGAAGCAAACGTCAGTCATAAGGACATCAATCACCTTGTATTTACTCACCTTCACTGGGATCACTTTGGTGACTATGATGCCTTTGTTCAAACTGGGTTTGTCACAGATCGAGAGACACCAATTAACGTCTATGGACCAAACGGAACTCAAGAAGTAACTGACTTACTTTTTAAAAAGGTTTATTACCGTGATCTGATCTACAGAAGAGGCATTCGTGGCCCAGGGGCTTGGAAGGAGCCAAACGTTACTGAGGTTTTTGGAGGCCATCAATTTACAATTGGACCATTCAACATCAACGTATTTCGTGTCCACCATGGTGAGTATGTTGATTACTCATTAGCTTACCGGATTGAATGCGAAGGAAAATCAGTTGTTATTTCAAGTGATACAGCTCCTGTTCTTGGCTTTGCTGACTTTGCGAAAGATTGCGATGTTCTCATCCATGAGGTTATGGCAGGAAAGCCACCTTCAAAATTCTTACAAGAAGCAAGACCGGAATTAAACGCCGAGCAATTAGTGAATTTAATGGGACATTGTTCACCAAGACAAGTAGGAGAAATTGCGCGTGATACAAACCCTAAAAAGCTTGCGCTCATCCATCTAGCGCCTAATTTACCAGATGACCTAATTGACCAAGTTGCTGAGTATTACAAAGGCTCAATTGAAATTACAGAAGATTTATCTGAAATTGATCTAGAAAAAGACATATCAGCGTTAAAAATTTAATCTAGTTGTTCTTAAAGCAAGGGCCTCTAGGGCCTTTGCTTACCCAACAATCAGGAGGTATCAGTACAATGAATCGAAAACGCTTACACAATCTTAGTATCTTTTTATTACTAACAGTAATGGCAGTGATCTTTGCAGCATGTAACAGTGAACAGTCTGAATCAGGTGGGAATGGTTCTGAAGGTGAATTGTCCGGCAGTGTTCCTGTTTACACTTCAGGTTCCGGTGGCATTCTTTACATCTTAAATGCCGGCATCAGCAACATCTTTAATACGAATGACTTAATGCCAGGAGTTCAGTTGGTTACAGAAGCAACAAGTGGATCTACGGAAGTTATGACCCTAACATTAGAACGTGCGGCAAGCGGCCGTGCTGCACTAGGTGCCAACTCTGCACCTAGTGTGTACAAGCTATACGAGGGAACTGAAGAGCACATCCCAGGCGAACATCCAGACATTCGTGGTATTGCGAATTTAGGATATGCCGCTGTCCATGTTTTAGTTCGCAAAGATTCTTCGTTTGAAACATTTGCTGATTTAGAAGGAAAACGTATCGGTGCAAGCCCAGGTTCAGCTCCTGAATTATTTTTAAAAGAGTTACTATCAGCAGGCTATGGCTTAGAAGAATCTGATTATAATATGTTGCCTTTAGGTTACCAAGAAGTACAAGAGGGCCTTCAAAATAGGAGTATTGATGCTGGCATCGTCATGGGCTCAATCCCTGCCCCACTTGTAAATGAAGCAGCTTCTATGACAGATGTACGCATCCTTACTGTTGAAGAAGACGTACAAGAAAAGTTTCTTGAAGTATACCCGTTTTATGACTTCAGAACAGTAGAATCCGATACGTATGCTGGTCAAGATACAGATGTATCAATTGGTTCACTTGACCTTCTCATGTTTACACACAAAGATACGTCTGAAGAGCTAGTTTATAACTATGTAAAATCGATTTTAGACTATCAAGATCAGTTTCATGGCCTGCATCCTTCTGCAAGTGCTATTAATGAAGATACAATTAATGAAGGAATTCAAATCCCTCTCCATTCTGGAGCTGAAAAATACTATAAAGAAATAGGAATTTTAGAGTAATCAAATGTAACTGTGACTGGTCTTATCTGAATTCAAAGTATGTAATGGCGCAATTTCTGCCCATTACATACTATTCAATACACCAGAAGAGGGGTGGAAAACAATGAAAACGATTTTAGCACGTACGATAAGTGTTTTAGCCATTGTAATGGGGTTATTCCACCTATATGCTGGAGGAATTCAACTATTTCCTGCCACTCAACAACGTGCCGTCCATATCGGTTTCGCTTTAGCACTTATTTTCTTACTTTATCCAGTAGTACGAAAAAAACCTGATGATGAAGACGGTACTATACCAAGTCCATTGACAAACTCTATTACCGTTGTAATGAACATCGTACTAGCTTTGATAGGATTATATATTGGAGCCTATATCTTCTTTAATTATTTAGATGTAGCAACTCGTTTGTTTGTTCCAACGAATGCGACTGTTGTTATAGGAGCCTTGTTAATTATCTTAACATTGGAAGCATCACGAAGAGTGATAGGGTGGTCCTTGCCTATCATCGCTATCATCTTTTTAATTTATGCTTTTATTGGTGAGAATTTATCATTAATGTTCTCTCACACCGGTTACTCTTTCGAACGAATTATAACTCAGGTCGGACTAAGTAATGAGGGGATACTCGGAACGCCTCTAGGGGTTTCAGCCACCTATATTGTCTTATTCATTATGTTTGGTTCGTTATTAGAACGTTCAGGTGCAGGTAACTTATTCATTGAGTTAGCCATGGCACTAGTTGGAAGGTTTAGAGGTGGCGCGGCTAAAGTATCCGTTACAGCAAGTGCCCTATTTGGAACAATCAGTGGAAGCCAGGTTGCGAATGTAGCAACAACAGGAGTTTTAACAATTCCTCTCATGAAAAAAGGTGGTTATAAACCTGCCTATGCCGGCGGCATTGAAGCCGTAGCGTCTACCGGTGGAATGTTCCTGCCACCTGTTATGGGGGCCGTTTCATTCTTAATTGCTGATTTTCTTCAAGTTGATTATATCTATGTCGTTATGGCTGCTATTCTACCAGCATTATTATATTTCTTCGCTATTTTTGTTATGGTGGATTTACGTGCAGCTCAACTTCCTAACGAAAATACGGAAGACTTAAAAGTACCTGATTTAAAGAAATCCCTTAAGGAAAAAGGACACTTATTACTCCCGTTAGGTGTGTTAATCGTATTATTACTTGTCATTCAATTTAGTCCACCACTTGCTGCATTTTGGTCCATTCTTTCAATTCCAGTATTTAGCACGCTTCGCAAACATACTAGAATGAGTATTCGCCAAATTGTCGAAGCAGCTGAGCAAGGGGTTAAGCTTTCTTTAGTTGTTGCAGCCGCAACAGCCTGTGCCGGCATCGTCATCGGCGTTGTGAATATGACAGGTATGGGGCTAAGGTTCTCAGGATTATTGATTGAGCTATCCGCCGGAAACTTATTCGTTTTATTAGTGTTAACGATGCTTGCTTCAATCATCATGGGAATGGGACTACCTCCTGTTGCTGCCTACATTGTCTTAGCGATTTTAGCTGCTCCTGCCATGGTTCAGTTAGGTGTTTCGCCAATGTCTGCACATATGTTCATTTTCTATTACGGAACACTTTCTGCGATTACACCACCAGTCGCGATCGCTGCCTATGCCGCTAGTGGTATTGCGATGTCCAATGCCATGAAGACGAGTCTATACGCAGTACGGTTAGCTGCTGTTGCCTTTATAGTTCCGTTTATGTTTGTCTACGGCCCATCGCTTCTTATGGAAGGATCGGTTGTATCGATCATCACAACGGCTATTACAGCATTTATCGGCGTATTCGCTCTTGCCGTTGCACTAGAAGGCTATTTAAAGCAACACATTTTAGCCATTTCAAGAGTAACTCTTTTTGCCGGAGCTCTTTTATCCATGTTCGTCGGCTATACAACCGACCTGATCGGGATCGCCCTGATTGCCGTCACCTTACTCCTTGAATTAAAGAGAAAAAACTCTACCACAGCTGAAAAAATCAGCGCGTAAGCATATAAAAATGCTTGGATATCAGTTATCCAAGCATTTTTATATATGTAAAAGGCTGCTGTTCAACTTAAACAACCACAACAAACAAGGCAACAACAGCAAATCCAAAAGCCGCTGATGGACAAATCGGCTCCATCAACGGCTTCTTCATTACCAACGTCTTATTTCATTATAAAATGTATCACGTTCAATTGGTGTTCGATTCGCACCTTTTACTAAGTGAATGAGTTCATCTCGAGTTAATCCAGCTGGACTCAATGCTCCTGCAGCATGGCTAATGCGTTCTTCAACAAGCGTACCATGCACATCGGATGCTCCAAATGATAAGGCAACCTGTGTTAATTGCGTACCAATATTAATAAAATACGCTTTTATATGATCAAAGTTATCTAGCATCAAACGGCTGATCGCAAGTGTTTTCAAGTCCTCTACCGCTGCTGTTCTGCGCTTAATTCCTGCCTCCGTGCTCTTCGGTTGAACTGCAAGTGGAATGAACACATAAAACCCTTGAGTTTTATCTTGGATTTCTCTAAGCTGTAGCATATGCTCAATGCGTTCTTCAATCGTTTCAATTGAACCGTAAAGCATTGTTGCATGTGTTCTCAATCCTAAGCTATGGGCAACTTGTTGAATTTCAAGCCATTGATCTGTTGTCGCCTTCCCTACGCCCATTTTCTTACGGTAACGTTCAGATAAGATCTCTGCACCACCACCTGTTAATGTATCCAAGCCGGCATCCATTAACGTTTGTAGAACTTCTTTATAGCTTAGGCCACTCATTCTAGAAAAGAATTCAATTTCAGCTGCTGTATGAGCTTTAATTGCTACATTCGGATAGTGCTTCTTCAATGTTTTGATACAGTTGACATAATACTCAAATGGAACATTTGGATTATGTCCACCGGTAATATGAAATTCGCGAACGTTCGGGTTGATGTTTTTCTCAACATACTCGATCATTTCTTCAGGACTAATGGTATAAGCACCTTCGTCCCCTTCCGTTTTCTTAAAATTACAAAAAGCACACTTTGCTTCACATACGTTTGTAAAATAAAGTGTCATATTTTGAATAAAATAAACTTGATTTTTGTTCTTTCTATAATTCACTTTATCTGCTAGTTGACCAATTGTTAACAAATCATCAGATTGATATAAGTAAATACCATCTTCTTTTGTAAGTCTCTGACCTGCTTCGACTTTATCTGCGATTTCCTTAAGTCTATTATCCGTACTTACCACTGTATTCAATCTAGTTTCCTCCCGACGATCTTTCTCAATCACGTTAGATCGATTCTATTTTCATTGTCTAGACTCTTTAACTATTTTAATAACGTCAAAAAGGCAATCTTCATGCTATGAAGTCATGTAAAATGGGACAATCTCCATATAATAACTATAAAGTTAACAATCTATCTTTACTACTTAAAAGGAAATACTATTTTTTTCTCAAACAAACAAAAGGTTGAAAACTCAAGTATGTAGTTTAATTTAGTTTAACTAATTTCCTAAAGTTATGCAACGCGCCTGCCCAATGTATTGCGTACAGTCAAACGTAACAAACAACTAATAAAAATTGATATAATATTGGTTATAAAGCAAAAATTAGCTACTTAGTCAAAGGCAACATCCCATAACACCTTCACAGTAAACCTTTTTAAATTAAGGAGTTAATGCAAGACTCGATCTTTTTCAATACAAATATGAACTTTTATTTTGACCAAAAGTGTAGTGAAATATAATCAGAAAAGAAATTTCGAAACACGAAAGAATGTTTTCCAACTTTCTTAACAAAGGGACATTCGTCCTTTCTTTTACATGTCACACCATACTGTCTATCTGGACACAGGCAATACACGCTTCCTTTGTAATCGTATGTCACGTTTTCTTGGCCCTCAACTAAACAATATAATGGTCATCGTTACCAGTGGGGATTAAAGAAAATGACCCCGGCTCAATAAGGATAAGAAAGCAGCTGCAGAAAAGGAAACCACTTTTTGCAGCTGCTTTCTTTTTCCCACCGCATGGTATCACTCGCAAGCCGGCTAACCTTCCAGCAAGCAGGGCACCCGAATCTTTCCTACTAAGTCGGCAGGAGAAGACATCAAGGGGCTCAAAACTCTTTGGAGAAAGAACGCTTATGCAAACTCAAAAAAATTTGAGGCTGAAACCATTGATTTCTTCTCTATACTTCCTGATTCATGTCTCCTGTAAAAAAGCAAAAAAAGATCCCTTTTATGGGACTTCATCCCTGCGGATGAAAAAAAGACATTCATTGAAGGAGTGATTTAAATGGAAATGGAAAAAGTGTATGAGGTCGTTAGAATTAAACAGGGGATTCAGTTTATATGCAGTTTCTTCGTCTACACTATAATTATTTCACCCTTTCTTGAGAATATCAGATTAAAAACTTAACAATTTATATAACGTTATAATAACGAACGTATTAATTAAAACTAATAATAATGATATAAAACCTATTATACAGTATATTATTAAATGAAATAATAATTATTTTATTTGTTTTTAATTACGAAAGTTTTAAAAAAAGCATTGAAATAAAATATTATCAGATATATCATAATATTAAGAATATATTTTGAAAGCGTTTGCAAAAATGATAAAGGAGTGTTGGGTATGAGAAGGGAAATATTATTAGTTTTTAGTTTTACTTTTGCGTTACTATTTCTTTCAGCTTGTGGAGACAGTGCTATAGAGTCTAGTTCTAATGAATCTAATTCAAATAATGCTGGTAATGAAACAGAACAGCAAGCTAATGATGAACAGGGAGAGACAATTAAAATTGGCTCAATTCTTCCATTCTCAGGCGTTTATGCATCATTGGGAAATGATTTGTCGGATGGAATGAAACTTTATTTTGATAGCATTCAATGGGAAGTTTCAGGGAAAACGATCGAGTTAATAGAGGAGGACACAGAAGCAGATCCGCAAGTTGGTTTACGAAGAATTCGAAAATTAATGGATCAGGATAATATTGATATCTTAACTGGTGCAGTAAGTACTGCTGTTGCATACGCGATTCGTGATGAAGTAGATTCTAATCAACTGCCATATTTGGCCTCACACGCGGGAGGAAATGATTTAACGAGAGAACAACGCAGTGATTATATTTGGAGATCTTCATTCTCATCTTGGCAAATTGGTCACTCAATGGGTGAGTGGGCGTATGAAAACATCGGAGAAAAAATATATATTGCTGCAGCAGATTACGCTTTTGGACGGGAAGTTTCATCTGCATTTATTGAAGCGTATACTGCAGCCGGTGGTGAAGTTGTCGGTGAAGTATATCCACCTTTAGGTAACAATGACTATGCGTCTTACTTAACGACGATTGGTGGAGAAGATGCAGACGGAGTGTATGCATTTTTTGCTGGAAGTGATGCAGTTCGTTTTGTTCAGCAATATGAGGAGTATGGATTGAAAGACACAATGCCACTAATAGGCTCAGGTTGGTTAGTCGCTGAAGACTTACGTGAAACAATTGGTAATGCAGCCGAAGGTGTCTTTGCATCAACCTTTTGGGACTACAGTATAGAAACAGAAGAAAATCAAGCGTTTGTGGAAGCGTACGAAGAAACTTATGACAGACGTCCGACAATTGAGTCTTTAGAAGGATATGATGCTGCGCGAATAATCGTTGAAGCTACTAAAAGTTTAGAAGGGGATGTATCTAATCCAGAAGCGATAGTAGAAGCAATTTCAAATGTTTCATTTACAAGTCCACGTGGACCAATTGAATTTGATAAAGAAACGCATCATATCATCCAAAATATGTACATTACTGAAACGGTTATAGAAGGTGAAAGAACAGAAAATAACGTTATTCAAAGTATTGATGCAGTTCAAGATCAAGGAGAATAATAGAAAATCAAACGTTAATTCTTGCTTTAGTAGTGCTAATAATTGGTGGACTTTGATCCATTGAAGGGACATTTAGTTGCAAGTATATTTGTTGGAGTTGTAGAAACGTTTAGTCGCATTCTAGTTCCTGAACTTATTAGGTTCCATATATTCGGATTAATGGCGGTTGTCTTAGTATTTAAACCGAGTGGCTTATTAGGAAAGAATGTGGCTTAACTTGAAAAGGACATTGTTAAAATTTCTTATAGCTATTGAAACTTTAGGAATAGCCCCTTTTGTTCTTTCACTTTTTCATCTGAACTTGTTATTAGAAATTTTAATTCTAGCGATGTTGCTCTTAGTTTAAATATATTAGTCGGTTTTACTGGACTTGTATCACTTGGACATGCAGCTTCTTCGGAATTGGTGCTTATACTGCTGAACTTGTTGCCCAGCATATTTCAAGTAACCTCATTTTCTCGCTAGGTTTAGCGGTTGTCTTGTCAGCCATTGTGGCAGGAATTATTGGTACATTCTCTATGAAAGTAAGTGGTTTTTATTTCTTAATGCTAACCTAGATTTTTCATAAATGATTTACTCTTTCATCTATCAATCTACTTATTTAACGGGCGGTTCTAACGATTTATCTGGTAGATCGTCTGAATATTTTGATGTTGTGGTTAGAGACAAGTTTTCGCCTCTAAGTTCATAGAAGTAGTCAAGAAAAAAGTGAATTTTTTGAACAGTTTCAAAGCAATGACTGTGGGTATTTCATCACCTAGAATATCATAACAAACTCAGAAGAGATTTCATGATTATGCTAGTAGCAGAAATTTAATTTCCGAGAGATTACCGTTGTGAGAGGAGGTGAGGATAATTCAAGAGAAAAGAATGTTGTACGTCCGGGATCCGCAGCAGAATAGTAATTCAAAACGTTTTCAGTGAGTAAAAAGTATTTTTTCTACTAGTAAAAAAGTTTTAAAAATCCAATTTGAAAGGTTGTCGTTGTTTCTATGAAAAAAAGTTTAATGATTCTACTCGTATTTTTACTTTTAAGTTCCGTTTTTCCCGGGAGTATATTGGCAAAGGGAAATTCGAACCAACAGGCTGATTTGATTTTCAAAAATGGTGAAGTTTATACAGTTGATGAGGAAAAGAGTTGGGCTGAAGCTGTTGCCGTTAAAGATGGAGAGATTGTTTACGTGGGCGATAGTGAAGGTGTTGAATCGTTTCAAGGGCCTGAAACCCAGGTGAATGATTTAGATGGGAACATGCTTATGCCTGGATTTATTGACGGACATAACCATGCATACTTAAAGGCAGAAGAACTTTTTTGGTTAGATCTTCGTCCTTATAGCACACAAGAAGAATTTGCGAATGCTATTGATAAGTATTTGGAAGAGAATCCTGGTATAGAACAATTACGTGGGGTTTATAGTGATAGAAGTTTCCCAGATCTTGATGGAATCACTCCAAGAGAATTTCTTGATGGGATGGTCTCTGATATTCCTGCTGTTTTTATTGAAAATGGACACCATACTATATGGGTTAACTCAAACGCAATTGAGAATGCAGAGGTGACCAAAGATACCCCTGATCCTCCAGGGGGAATTATTGACCGTGATGAAACAGGAGAGCCAAATGGAATTTTTCACGAATTTTCCGCTCAGAACCTTATTATTGAAGCTCTACCTCAACCAGACTTTACGGTAGATGAGTATAAAGAGACAGTTCTTTCTTTTCAGGAGATGGCTGCTGAAAGAGGAGTTACCTCGGTATTCGTGCCCGTTCACTACCCTACCGAACCTTTATTGGAAGCATTACAAGTACTGGATGATGCGAATGAATTGACCGTAAGATACGATATAGCTCTATGGGCTGATGAAAACAAAGGACTAGAGCAAATCGAGACTTTTAAAGAGAAGCGTGACAAATATCAAGGAAGAATGTACAAAACTAATAGCATAAAAATATTTGGTACTGGTACACGTGGACGTGGACTGGTTTGGGAGCAGGATGTTTTAGAGGAGACCGTAGCCGCTTTAGATAAAGAAGGGTTCCGTCTCTATACCCATGTTATTAGTGATTTAGACGCATATCACGCGATTCTAGACGCTTATGAATATGCGCTAGAAGAAAATGGAGCAAGGGATTCCCGACACACGATTAGCCATACAAGTAGTAACGGAGAAGGAGCTATCGATCGATTTAAAGAATTAAACGTAATAGCTGATGGTCATCCTGTGCCGGCCAGCTTTTTTGAAGCCGGAATTCCTGCTTCTACATCAAATGATTATCCTGTACGTGACTTCTGGCCTCTTGTGTCAGTAGAGAAAGGGGTGCAAAACTTCTCTTCTTCAGATCTAGATGGTGTGGAAACAATGCTTACGAGTCATACCATAAACGGCGCTAATCTTATTTTTGCAGAAGAAGAGACAGGCTCGATTGAAGTGGGTAAAAAAGCGGACTTCGTTGTCTTAGAAAATAATTTGTTTGAGGTTCCAGTCAGTGAGATTAGTGAAACGACGACCTTGATGACTTACTTCGAGGGACAGGAAGTGTTTCGTCATGCTTCACGTATGAGTGCCTCTCATATAAATACACTTGTTGAGCAATTCGAAGAAGACGGAGAATTCGCAAACCATGGAGCTGCTCGATCCTTACAAGCACATTTGGCTACAGTAGATCGTTTCGAACAACGAGAAGCAGCCGATAAAGTAGTCAAGCACACGCAAAGCTTTAACAAGTTGCTTGATAATCATCAAAAGAATGAATTGATTTCCGAGAATGCGTCTAACATTCTTAAAGCAAATGCTAATTCATTAATCAATAAATGGGAATAAATTCGTAGTTACCAATCTGAATTAATTTTCTGGTAGTGTCAATAAGTTTGTGTAATTTAGTTAGGGTATCACTCGGCACTAGGAGGGGAGGTTCAGGTATGGGTCCACGCGGGGCCCATACCTGAAAAAATTTCCATTTCCCCCTAGTCTTCTGTTCCGTAACTCTTTATGAACAGGTCTTGCAGGACAGGTTTAGCCGTGCTGAAACCTCTTAGTTTTCGCTGTGCCCACCTTTCGTTGTACTCAATGGATTGAAGGTAAACAATCTTCTCTGCTGCTTTCTCTGTCGGTAAACTGTTCATCGTTTTGGTTCGCTTCTTGATCTCTTTCATTGTTCTCTCAATGATATTCGTGGTATATATCATCGCCTAAAATCGATGAAGGGTACTGTAGGAATGTCAAAAGGACATCAAGGTCTCGCTCCCATGATTGAACGACTTTCGGGTATTTCTTTCCCCAGTTTTCTTTGAAGGTTTGAAAGCACTTGTCAGCTTCGGCTCTCGTGTTGGCTTGATAGATCGGTTTGAGGTCTTCCGCCATGGCCGATTGATCCTTTTTTCGTGCCGTATTGAGGGTATTTCGAACTTTATGCACGACGCATCGTTGCACATCCGCTTTTGGATAAACAGCCTTCATCGCATCTTCTAAACCAGGTAACCTGTCAAATATCCCGATAAGAATCTCTTTTGCGGCTCTTTCATAGAGGTCTAGGTAGGTAGGGCATCTCCTCTCAGTTGATTTCGTAGTTAACAATGAGGCAATGAGGATACCTACCTCTTTTTTGTCTTAAACATTTACTTACACAAACTATCGTACGTCATCAATTTTCTTGAATGTAGTTACATTGAATGCTTAACAATTTTAAAAAAGGGAGGGGCAATAACAGAGGTTAATATAGTAAAGTTCGACAAGTTTTACCGTCCTTATGTGTTATGAGTAATTGGATTAATAAAATCAAACAAACAGAGGATGAAAATCGTAGTAGCTAGTGAGGAAAAATAATAAGTTGAAAGGATTGGTAACTTGATTAATACAAGAAAGCCTTTAATTTTACTGTTAGTATTTATACTGGTTAGTACTACTTTCTTACTTAAGAATATTGTTTCCGGAGAAAAGAACGAGACTATGGATGCAGGAACAGCAACGTTAACTGAAGGAACTAATATTGCGGTCACTGTTTCTCCCGATGGTGAAAATCTTATAATGGATTTTCAAGGGGTGCTATGGTCATTACCAATAAGCGGAGGTACAGCGACAAGAATCACTGACAATTATCTAGATCCTTCGCTTGCTGATTGGTCACCTGACGGGAATAGAATCACCTTCCAATCATACAAAGATGGGAATTACCATATCTGGACAATGAAGCCAGATGGAACAGATCTGCAACAACTCACGGAGGGTCCATTTGATCATCGTGAACCGACGTACTCCCCTAACGGAAAAAAAATTGCGTTTTCGTCGGATCGGGGAGGCAGTTACGATATTTGGGTACTGGATTTAGAAACTCATGAGATTAGTCAATGGACTAATGATACAACAGAAGTTTATCAGCCGACATGGTCGCCGGATGGAGATGAAATCGCCTACATTAATGATGCTGCCTTTGTTAGCGGAAACATCATTGAAGCCATTGACGAGGATGGGGCCCATCGCACCCTTGTCGAAGGGGGAGGTTCAATTTCTTCACCATCTTGGTCCCCGGATGGAACAAGCATGTCCTACGTCTTACAAGGAAACAACTTAATGATAGCCGATATTACCGAGGAGTCAATCGCACCACAAACGATTGACGAAGGAGATGTGTTCCCGTTCCGTGTCGAGTGGATTTCAGAAAATGAAATCATATACACAGCAGACGGTCACATCAAACAACGTAACCTTGGTGTCGAGAACTCGGAGACGATTCCATTTGAGGTGGAAATTGAAATACCAGAACGTGACTACGAATACAAAGAGCATGACTTTGATTCCAACGCACCAAGAGATGTAAAAGGAATTGTTGCACCACAACTTTCTCCAGATGGAAAGCAAATCGCATTTGTAGCCCTAAATGATCTATGGATATGGGATATAGATGGAGGAGAACCACGTCCCTTGACCGATGATACGTATTTAGAAGTTAGTCCAAGCTGGTCTCCAGATGGAAAGCAACTTGCCTATTCTTCTGATAAAGCAGGAACGCTAAATATTTATATCCTTGACTTAGAAACGAATAAAGAGCGTAAATTGACATCAAGCACAGAGACTGCTGAAATGTCACCTGCTTGGTCATCAGATGGGAAGCAAATAGCATTCCAAGACCAGACTGGAGTTATTTCTTCTGTTTACGTTGATTCTGGGGAAGTAGAAGCCGTTACAGGTCGCTTATCTTATCCAGGTCCACCAACATGGGGACCTAATAATAAAATTGCCCTTTCAGCTATTAAAACAAACTCTAACAGATATCGCGAAGGCACAAACCAAATCCTCGTCGTCGACCAGGAAACAGGTTCAGAGAGTTACGTGGATCCGATTGATTTTAATTCGTTAAGTAACCGCGCAAACTCAGGACCTATGTGGTCACCTGATGGCGAATACATGGCCTTTATTATTGAAAGTCAACTATGGATCATGCCATTTAATGATGATGGCGAATCTACAGGAGATCCGATAAAGGTTTCAGAAGACATTGCCGAATCACCAAGTTGGAGTGGGGATTCAAATACATTATTATATCTGTCAAATGGAGACTTAAAGCGTGTTTCCATCGATGGGGGCGAGCCAGAGACGTTGGATTTCCAAATGCAATGGACGCCTAAGCAACCAACTGAAACAACAGTCATTCATGCCGGTAAACTATGGGATGGCAATAATGAGAATATTCAAGAAAACGTCGATATTATTATAGAAGGAAACCGTATTAAAGAAATCAAAGATCATGAAGATACCAATCACGAGGGTGTCGAGTTTATTGACGCTAGTGATCTTACGGTTATGCCAGGACTGTGGGATGCACACATTCACCAAGAGATGGAGCGTTATACAGAAGGAACTGGATCAAGAGTAGGACGTCAATTACTTTCGTTTGGTATCACAAGCACAATGTCCATGGGTGATATTGCTTACCAAGCGATCGAGGATCGCGAATCGCTACAATCGGGTGCTAGTGTAGGACCACGCTTTTTCGCAACCGGCGAACTTATAGAAGGGTCTCGTGTCTACTATAACGTGATGAGGCCGACGGCAAGTGAGGAGGGGTTACAACGGGAGCTGGAAAGAGCGGAAGCACTCGATTATGACCTTATAAAAACATACGTGCGACTTTCAAATGAGGATCAAGATACTGTGATTAAGAAAGCTCATGAACTGGGAGTTCCAACTTTCTCTCACTATTTCTTTCCATCAATGGCATTCGGGCAAGATGGAACTTCACATATTTCAGCGACTCAACGTCTAGGATTCTCACGAACGAAAAGTCCGAGCGGTCATGCTTATGATGATGTGATTGAACTTTCAGGGAAGTCTGGCATGTCTATGACTTCAGCGTTATTAGGGTCTGCTCGTCCGTTGCTCGCACACTATCCAGAGCTGTTTTCCTCAGATCCACGTTTAGAAACCTTATATACACCATGGAAATACCAGGCATACGAGAAACAGTTTGAGCGTGCTTCAACAGATTACTCGGCTCGTCTAGCCCAAGATGTGGGGATTTTAAAAGATATTATGGATGCTGGAGGGATGATATTAGCCGGAACTGATACTCCGATTGACTATACTGCCGTTCCTTTACATTTAAATCTTAAAGCGATGAATGATTATGGAATGACACCTTTTGAGGCACTTCAAACAGCCACAATTAATCCTGCACAAGTAATGGGTGTGGAAGATGACCTTGGTACAATTGAAGAAGGAAAGCTTGCAGACCTTATATTGGTTGAAGGTAATCCCCACGAAGATATTAAAGATGCAGCTAACGTCCAAAAGGTAATGAAAAATGGTGAAGTATATACAATCGATGATATTGTAGCACCATTTAACGAGGATATAAAACAAGATATTAGTGCATCTGATATCAAGGTACTTGTTGAGCAATTCGAGGAAGAAGGCGAGTTCGCAAACAATGGTGCTCCCCGGTCTTTACATGCACACTTGGATATAGTAGAACGTTTCGAAACAGAAAGAAACGAAAAAGTTGTCAAGCACCTAGAAAGTTTCAAACGTTTGCTTGACAATCAAAAAAATAGTGCGTTTATTTCCGATAATGCCTACAATATTCTTATGGCTAATACGGATTCTGCGATTGAGAAGTTCCAATAACGTTAACTATCTGAATAATTAAATAAAAGATAGGAGATAAAGAACCTACCTGAAGTAAACTTTAACTTATAAATGGACAGTTTAAGTTTTATGAGGTGATCCATTGACTCCGGTTTAGTGCCAGAGTCAATGGATAACGGTTCTAAAATGAAATGCATCCTTTTGTCGATCCCTTATACTACACATACAGTCATTGAGCGTTTTAAAAGTACGGCCCAGAAAAACACGCTTGGACTGTATTTTATTTAGGGGGAGAATAGAAATTACAAAAATCAATATTGAGGAGAGGTTATGGAACTAAAAAAATCTCAGGTATCGATATCAAAAGAATTAATAGGAATTACACTATTCATTTTTTTCTTAATATTATTTTTTAGTAGTGATACGTTTAAAAGTGAAGACAGTAAATTCCTTATATCAGATGAATGGTTAAACGTAAATACTATTTTTCTCGGGATTGTTATTGAGGCCATTCCTTTTATCTTATTAGGTGTTTTTGTCTCTGGCTTAATACAGGTATATGTTTCGGAAGATTACTTGCAGAAATACATTCCAAAAAATGCCTATGCGGCACTTTTACCTGCAGCCCTTCTAGGAGCTATTTTTCCTATTTGTGAATGTGCCATTATTCCAGTTGTTCGAAGGTTAATTAAAAAGGGGCTGCCCCTTCATATTGGTGTTGTTTTGTTAGTTGGTGCTCCCATTCTAAACCCGATTGTCGCCGCGTCAACTTTTTATGCTTTTCGCAACGATTTAACCATTCTATACGCAAGAATGGGAATAGCCTTTGTTTTAGCTATTATCATTGGTGGAATAATTTATCTCATCTTTAAAAATAGTGAACAATTAAGGTCGACAAAGGAAAAGATAACGGAAAAGTATGGTGCTGTACATGTACATACTCACCTGCCGATGAAAAAGATGACCCGTATAAGGCAAACGTTGGATCATGCTGCTGATGAATTTTTCTTGATGGGGAAATACTTAATCGCTGGTGCCTTTATTGCAGGAATGTTTCAAACATTCTTGGATAGAAACCTGTTACTCGAAATCGGACAAAGCGAGTGGTCATCCACAGCGGTTATGATGGTTTTTGCTTATGTTTTATCTCTTTGTTCCGAAGCAGATGCGTTTGTTGCTGCTTCCTTTGGTGGAACATTTACAACAGGTTCTATTATTGCCTTTCTTGTTTATGGTCCAATGCTAGATTTGAAAAATACAGTTATGCTTTTTGCCTTTTTTAGAACGAAATTTGTAATTGGCTTTATCGCCGTTGTTACAGTTACTATTTTTGTTTCTGTTGTAGTATTTCAAATGTATATAATTTAAGAAGGAGGTTATTTACAATTGGAAAATCATAACCATGACCAAAGCTTTCATAGTTATATAAGGGGAATTATTTTATTAGGTTTTGCTTTGTTGCTACTAGCCTTTATTCTTACAGGAAATATTAAGCACTATATTGCTCCAAAAATGTGGCCATTTATCTACTTTGCAACTGCTGTATTATTTTTTTTAGGAGCATTACAGGTTTTACGAAGTGCTAGAAAAGAAGATGACGGCGAACACTGTGATTGTGGAGCAGATCATTCTATGAAAGGGAGTCCCTTCGTTAAATTACTTATTTATGCTATTTTCGTCTTTCCGATTGTCACAGGATTTGTACTCCCGGATAAAGTTCTTGATAGCTCTGTGGCTGCTAATAGAGGTATTTCATATGGAGATGGGATATTAAAAAAGCCTACTACTGAGACGAATGCTACTTCCTCTTCACAAGCTGAAAACACCGATGAATTTATAGAAGGATCAGAATCTGGACTTGAGAGTGATGAAAGTTTCAACCAATACTACTTAGATTTAACACAAGAATTGAAAGATTTAGATACGATTATAGTAACTGACGACAATTATCTTGATATAATGACTGTCCTTGATCTTCACCTTGAACAATTAATCGGTAAAGAGATTGTGATGGAAGGATTTGTCTACCGTGAAGCAGATTTTGAAGAATATACATTAGCTATAGCCCGGTTTTCGATGACTTGTTGTGTTGCTGATGCAGGGGTTTTTGGTACCATAATTGAAAGTGATTTGGCGCCGGAATTTGACAATGATACATGGGTAGAAGTAAAAGGTACTATAGATCAATCAACCTACCATGAGTTCACTATCCCATTAATTCATCCACAACAAATAAATACGATAGAAGAGCCGGATCAACCCTATGTCTTTCCAACCTTTCCTTAAGCAAGTGTGCATATCAAACAGTCTAATTTATGTTCACGGAAATATTTATAAGTGTTAGAAACATTTACTTAAAGTGCTTGTTCAAAAAGTCCGAAAAAATTTGATGGAAATAAAAATGTACCTTGCGAAAAATGGTAAAATGGAAGTGACAAAACGACCAAAAATACCATTTTGCGAAGTGCATTTTTATTTTGTTAAGATTTTTAGGGCTTTTTGAAACATGCTCTATCAAGTATTATAACCAAAAGTTAAATTGTTGAGAAGAGATTAAAGAGTGTAGTGAAATAGGGCGGCAGCACGAAAGA
The DNA here is from genome assembly GCF_051262595.1 of Salipaludibacillus sp. CF4.18. Lineage (NCBI taxonomy): Bacteria > Bacillati > Bacillota > Bacilli > Caryophanales > Bacillaceae > Salipaludibacillus > Salipaludibacillus sp. CF4.18. Next base: position 19,522 of record NZ_JBIMEV010000024.1, on the reverse strand, counting down.
TTGATCGAAAAGAAAAGGCTCTTTTCGTCATTCTGTACGTGTCGCTTCGGTACTAAACAGACCGATAACCACGGATTGTAAGGCCTTATTATAAGGTAGGCAGCAAATACTATTTAAGGTTGATGAAATAGATGAATTTATGAACGATGTAACGGCATCTATGAACAATACTAATAATGACCTTAAATTTTTCACTAAATTGAACAAACGTGTTGAAAATGTTAAAAAAGTGAAGCGATTTGACATAAAAAATACCCACTAAAGACTTGGGGTCTAGTAAGTATTAACAGAAAAGTTAATTTCATCTAATATTATAGCAGGAAAAAGTGACAACTTCAGTATATTGTAAAGAACCATAATTAATATCATAAATTTTTTAAGTTAAAGGAGGAGTATAGATTGGCGAGACCGCCCAAAAAAGGATTAGACTATTTTCCACTTAATGTAACTATGGATGACGAAATTGAACTAATAGAAGCAGAGCATGATTTGGAAGCTTTCGCTGTTTTAATAAAGATATTTCAGAAAATATATAATAATGGTTACTTTATAAATGGGAGAAAAAAGAACAAATTCTATTTAGTAATAGAATATCTCTCAAAATAGAGGTAGTTAACGAGATTATAAATGATTGTGCTGAATGGGGCATTTTTGATTTTGGTTTGCTGAAAAAACATTCAGTGATCACATCAAGAAGAATTCAAGAAATTTATGTACATGCAATTTATAAGAGAGTTGAGGTGGAAATGGAAGAGGCATACCTTCTATGGATGTTTCGGATATCAAAAACGTAGTAGTTAATAGAGTTTCTGATATCAGAAACTTACCAACAAGTGATGTTACTGATAGTAAAAGTACACAAAGCAAAGTAAATAACAGTAAATTAAATAAAAATATTATAAATGACAATAAAGAAAAAGAATTAAATAAAAATAATCAGAGCTATGAAGAAAACTTAATTTATTGCAAATTATCTAAACGTCTGTATGAAAAAATATTAATTAATGACAAGTACTTTGACAAACCAGATTTTCAAAAATGGGATGAAGATATAAGGCTAATCATTGAGAAAGATGGTCGTCCGATAGAAGATGTTGAAAATGTTATTGACTGGTGCCAAAGTGATTCGTTTTGGAAATCTAAAATATTATCTGGTCAAAGTTTAAGAAAAAATTTCAGTAAAATTATTATTCAGATGAATGAAGATAAAATAAATAGATCTGGAAATCAAATACCTTTGCCAAAATCAATTTTAGCTCAAAATAAGGAAAGCTCCGAACCAGAAGAAGAGTTTACTCCAGAGGAAATCAGGAAGATTAATCAAGACGTAGAAAAGTATAAAAAAATACTGTTTGAAAAACGCATTAAAAGAGATACAAAGATTTTACGTCGTGTTCAATGAAGTCATAATAACTAATTTAAATTTAAAAAACTAAAATGATAATGTCATTCATGTTATGAAAACTATTAAAAGAATAATGAAGGTATTTTTGTTACTGAAATGATAATTTTTAGCTAGTAAAGGTAAATAGGTTGCAAATGATTTAGTTCTTTTGCAACCTTTATAATTTCTCAAGGTAATTAATAATTTACAATTTACAACAGTTTTACAAAATATATGTTAAAGAAAATAGGGTTACTATAGTTCTTAAACACTTTCAAAAATAATCAGCAAGTTTACAACTGAATACGGAAGCCTATTAGTGAATCACGTCTTCTAGAATAGAGACAGTGCCATTTACCCACACCCTAAATCGTGGTGTGTTATGGGAAGTCATTCACTACGTTTCTTCCTTGTTCGTTGCTTTGCAATAGCCCTTCGGGATCGGTGGTGATTTTAGTGAGTTATTTCATGTTAAGTACAAAGATAATTACAAGGTCAAAAAATCAATCAGCAGTCGCTTCAGCTTCTTATCGTTCTAATGAAGAGTTGTATTCTAAAGAGGATGACGAGTATAAAAGATTTAAAGAGCGTTCGGTTGATCCAGTGTCATTTATTATGAAGCCTGATCATGCCCCTGAATGGACTTTGGATCGTGAACAACTTTGGAATGAAGTACAGGAAAAGGAAGATAAACGTAACAGTCGTTTAGCAAGAGAGGTGTTAGTAGCTTTACCGGTTGAGTTAAATGAAGATCAACAAGAAGATATGCTTCGTGAGTTTGTTAAAGAAAGTTTTGTGGATGATGGTATGGTGGCAGATGTTTCTATTCACCGTGATAAAGAACATAATCCTCACGCTCATATTATGCTCACTGTTCGACCATTTAATGAACATGGTGAATGGGATATGAAAAAAAAACGAGAGTACTTATTTAATGAAAATGGAGAAAAGAAATTTAAAACTATATCTTCTACTAATTGGAATGATCTAGATACTTTAAAAAAGTGGAGAGAAAACTATGCAGAAAAAATAAATAATTATTTTAAATCATTTGATATAGATGCTGAAGTTTCTCATAAGTCTTATGAGGATCAGGGGATCGAGAAAACAGCAAGACATCGTTTAAAACAGAATGAATATTTCTTTGAAAAAAGAGAAAAAGAAAGAGCCGAAAGAGAAGGTTATGAATATGAACCTTTAACTTATTATGCGAAATTGAATAGGATGATTGATCGTAAAAAAGAGAAGTTGAAAGAGATAGATAATGAACTTTATTCTCTTGATAAAGTGAAACAATCATTGTCTAAGGATTACACTACTATTCGATCAGAACACCCATTAAGTGAATCATCATCTTATCGATTCATTGAAAAGAGAATTGGTGGAGAAGTAAATTATCAATCGTCATTAAATAACTTAAATAAACTTGAGAAGTGGAATAAAGCATTAGAGTTCCAAACTTCTAAATTATTATCAGAACGAGAGGTAATAAACAAAGCTACGAATGTATTACAAAGAGAACCAAAACTAACAGTTCAAGCCAAAGAACAATCTCCTCAAACCTCAATAATATTTTTAGACTTTGCTAAAGGAGATGTAGGGGCAGACAAGAATTATGTAAAAGCAATTGGAGCAAGTGTGATTGACGTCGATAAGGACGGTTTACCTTTTAATCCATTTGCTTTATCGGACATATCTGACCGAAATATTGAAGACTTAAAAGACTGTATCACTTGTTTACAAAGCAGCATGGGTCCAAAACAATCACATCGGTTATTTCAATATTTGAAACGTGCATTTAATGAGTGTGGTGGAGATGTCGATATAAATAAGCTATTCTCAATTATGGAAGAAATCTATTCCGAGGAAAATATTCCTTATGATGTATTATATGAACTCTTCCATAAGCTAAATATATCAGGGTACCTTCCTAACTCAAATGAAGAATCATTTTCTAATTTGATGGAACAAAGTTTTATTTTAGATTTACATAAAATCCAAGGTCATATGAAAATTAAAGAGATGCTTGCATTTTTTGTATTACAACGTATTTATCAGGAAGCTCTAACAAAATTAGATGCCTCGTTAGATATAAAAACAGGTTCAAGAGAAATTCGCACAATTGTTGTGATAGACGAAGCTCATGCTTATCTCAATACACGGCACCCTGTGTTAGAGAAAATGATAAGGGAACTTCGTAGTCGAGGGGTAGCGATCTTTTTACTTTCACAAGGATATGGTGACCTTGAGAAAGAATTTGATTATGGTTCGCAAATGGGGCGTACATTTATATTAAAGAGCGACAATACGAAAAAGAGTATTGAAAAAGCCTTAGCGGTAGGAAAGCATAGTGCTGAAAAAATTTCTAAGGAAATCGCAAACGCACAAATGGGAAGGGTATATACAAGGAGCCTGCGTGATTGTGATAAAGATGTTAGTGTGTTTGATGGAAGTTTGTTCTTCATGCGCTAATATTTATTAAGGGTTGTGTTTATTTTGAAAGGCTATTGTTCCTAATCTAGGGGTAATAGCCTTTTCTACTGTATGAGTTTAATTAATTACTATTTATCTTCGGTCGTACCGCCAATTTCCTAAAATGGGGAATTAATAAAATATTTATGTGTAGATTTAATAAATAGGTATTGTGTCAAAAAGGAGAAATAACTTGGAAAAGTATAACTTTAGAAGACCAAACTTCTAATAAGCCTGTATTGTGCTTCCTTTCTTAGTTTGCTGAAATATACTCCCTATAAAAGGAATTGTATGTCAAAGGGGCATAAGAGACAATTACAACCATTTAAGTTTAAAATGGTGATATGCCTGAATCAGAACAAAAATGGTGAAAATTAAAGAGTTCTGATTTCTTCAACATTAGTATATATGTAGAGAATAACAAGAAGTAAAATAAACTTTATGTCTTCTCTTTAACAAAATTAATTGTCGTTATGATAAGATGAAATTGAGTAACTTTTGAATAAGGGAAGATTATATGGCTTATAATGTAGTTATAAACGGTTTTCACGGAACAAAAAAAGATTTTGCAGAAACAATTTGTGAAGAAAAAGAATATGTATATAGTGTCAGGAAAAATCACTGGTTAGGCCAAGGAGTTTATTTTTTTAGAAATGACCCTGATCAAGCAATGTCTTGGGCGCTAAACTCAACTAAAGATGGGGAAGTAGCAGTCGTTTTAGGAACAGATCTGTATGTTAACTCTATATCAATGTTAGATTTAGACACTAGGACGGGTATATATGAACTTAAAGGGTATGTACGACACCTAAGATCCGAAATAGAAAAAAATGGTTTTGAAATAAATGATGTTTATTCCGATAATAATCATTCTCTAAGGTGTTTTGTTTTAGATTTGTTACCTCAAAGTATAAAATTAATTCAAAAATCATTTTTACTTAACCAGCCCAATGGGTTAAACGATTCATTAATTAAGTCAATGGGGATCGAAATGTATAGTGTTCAGGTATGTGTTAGAAATAATGAAGTAATAGATAAAAAAAGTATAAGAATAATTAATGAGAGAGAAAAAGTTAAAAGGAAAACCACCATAAAAAAGCGAACAAAAAAACCAAATAGAGTAAATATTAAATAAATTATAGAAAGAGTGATTTAAAATGAAACTAGAAAAAATCACTAAAAATCAAATTATAGAAACTGCAGAAAAATATGGCTTGGAAGTTACTCAAAGTAAAGATCCTGGACTATTTTTAAGTGGAGAGAAAATTGAAATGTTTAATCTGGTCGAAGACCTTCTTGAAGAGAATGATTATGAATTCTTTTACCCTGTTAACCCTTCTGTTACGAAAATAAACAAATCTAAAGTAAGCTTTAATCAAATTGATAATCATTTTGATGTTGAAAGAACTGGAGCTGCGTAGTATGAAATCAAGTCTATCATTTAATAATTATAATATACTAGAAACAATTTATAGATATGATCCATTTAATAAGTTAGAGGAAGAGGATGTTTCTCCTAGTTTTTCTTTAAATATTAAGTATGAAGATGAAACGTGTGCAAAAGCTATATTAATACTTAAAACTGAGCTTGGAGATAAGGCGTTAGAAGATAACTCATTCTATTTAAAAGCAGTAATAATAGGTTTTTTTTCTTTAGAAATAGGTGATGAGGCTCAAGAGGGATTTATAGAGAATATGTATAGGAAGAATGCCTTAGCGATCTTATATCCATATATGAGATCATTAGTTTCTGATCTTAGTTCGAAAGGTAATGAAACTCCTATAATTCTTCCTCCTATTAATGTTGGGGCTATGATGGAGAAAGAAGGAGAAATTAAAGTAGAATATAGTTCTAAATAGCACTGGAGACGGTGCTATTTTAACTTTAATTATTTAGCTTCTGTTGAGTCATGTTTTAAAAATTTATATAAGCTGGTACCTGTAGGTGGGACACTCGAAAAAGAGTGTCCCACCTACAGGTATTTTTTTATTACATATTTGAGAACCAACCAACGGCTTGTGTGAAAATAAACCTTTAAGGGCCTAGATCAGATTCACATGTTAGTAAGAATCCGCCCATAATAGTTGTTTCGTACTTCATGGGATACTTAAAAGGAAAAAGTGATCATGATAGATATGTAAATTTAAAACAAAACAATAGAAACGAGACAGTAAAGAGAAAGCATAATAAATAAGCACAGTAGGATAAGAGACAGTGACGAAATACATTCGAGATCAAGAAGCATAAACGGTTGGAGGTCAATTAAGAGGACTTTTTAGAAGCTTCGAATAATAGTGCGAAGATAAAACTACCCGTTCTATGGTCAGTTTCTTTTCTATCAATTGATATTTCTAACGTATTATCCTGATTTCCTTTTAACTCTTCTCGGATATCCTCTTCTTTAGTTTTATTTGGAAGCAGTTCATCAGCAAAGTAAGCTTCATCCATCTCAAAAGATCTGCCGTTATAATCTTTGTCTATAAACACCGCAGATAATGTCTCAAAGTTTGGATAATAACTTCAATTTTTTCTCTAGGTGGAAGGCTATTTTTTGTATATTGTTCTTCGCCCAGTTGCAAAATAAAATATAAATATGCAAAAGAACACTTTGAAAGGTTAAACAAAAAATTAGAAGAACAAAACATAAACCATAAATATATCTTTCATTTCTTAAGTCCAAATGGATACACAGAGTTTTTTGACTATCTTAAAAACGGAATTATACTTGAAGGGCAAGGTAGATTCAGATGCGAATTGGAAAACTTATTGGAAGAGGAAGGGTAAATAGTGTCCTTTCAGGTGTAGTCGTGATAGTGATCTTGTGTTGGCTTCAACAAACGGATAGCATTTTACCAAACCACCGAAAAACCACCGGGAAGTTTTAAAACTGTTCATTCTCATTTTTAAGTTAGATCATTAAATGTTGACGTAGTAGTGTTTATTGTATCTATTTCACTATATAGAACAGGTTACTAGATGGGCGGCATGATGTAACTATTCAAAGAAAACCTTATCGGACTTTGAACAGTTATTTTATGCCTTGTTTGCATAATTTGTGTAAAAGATACTTAAATGAATTAAAGCTATTTTGGTTGTGAAACTAGAATAGCTCAAATTTTGGATAATTACTAATGGGCTGCCATCACAGTATATAATGGTTTCCCTCTCAACATAGCAGCAAGTTCAGCTTGGTGGATATAATCATACAGCTCGTGAGCCATTTTCAAGGCTTCCTCGTAGGATAGAAAAGTTTCTACCATAGAATGCCGCTTTATCATCTTAAACCCTCCTGTTTGTGTTTTCTGCCCATCTCCTTCTTCAATGATAAAGTTGAATTGCTTCCGATCGGTATATTTAATACGGAACACTCGTGATTGAGGTTTGCCATCTTTCATGGAACCACCGTAACTCTCAAAACCAGTATCCTTGTAGAATTGCGGGAACTTGTGATTAATCAATAAGTGTAGCATTGGTTTGATGTCCTTTTTATTTACATATGCCTTACCGTATTGTGAGGATTGTCCCATGACAGTAATTGCAAATACTATTTTCCCTTTATAGAGTTCCTCTCCGTTTTTATGTTGAAAATGATCAAGTGCAGCTGTAATATCCATGATTGATCTAGGAGTTACACTTTTATAAATTTTGGACCTTACTGTTTCTTGAGGATGAATCTGCATAGTCAAAATCATCAAATCCCTTCTATTAAATATATGAATGTATGTATAGGTGCGAATGTCAATAAAAAAGTATACCACGCGCCAGAAAAAAAGTAGGCCACTTGTGCCAGCAAAATAGTAGACCACCAGTGTTCGAGTGATGAGAAAATAATAGGCCACTTTGTATAAAATATAGGCACCTACTGGTGAGGAAACTACTCTCACCTCGCAGATGCGTTGGAGATGCACATTTAATCGTTTAAGAATACCCAGATATAATCCTATGTTTTTCATAAGCTGGATAATCCTCGAAAGATTCATTCATTGTCATCGTAATGTGCCCCTTTTGTCGTCTGTAGTAATCGATAAAAATCTTTGACATTCATGTCGAGAATATGTGCGAAAAGTTATACGGTCAATGAGAACAGCAACCATGATTTCGTTTTCAAATAATTCGGTCCACTTTGAAAATTCTAGGTTCGTAGATAAAATGATACTGCCCCGTTCAGAACGTTCGGAGATCACTTGAAATAGCAGTTCTGATTGATGACGATTAAAAGTTAGGTAGGATAATTCATCTAAGATTAATAGATCAATTTTTGACAAGCTCTTTTCAAGTTTAGAAAGACGGTTATACTGAAGGGCTTCAGCTAGTTCATTTGCAAGGTTGGCAGCTGTGTAGAATTTAACAGTGAATCCAGCCTGGCATGCTTTCATTCCTAGCCCTATAGAAAGGTGAGATTTCCCAGAGCCTGGATTCCCTACCATCACAATATTCTGTCTATTTTTGATGAAGTCACAGCTCGCTAATTCCCATATAGAGGCATTAGATACATTTTCTAAACGGCTAAAGTCAAACTCATCAAGGGTTTTTGGAAAAGGAAATTTAGCTGCTTTTATTCGACGCTTTTGTTGGTTTTCTTGCCTTTGAGACACTTCTCGTTTCATTAAATCCCTTAAGAAATGTTCATAACTTTGTTCCGTATCAAGTTGCCGAATAATATCTTCGTAGTCGACAAAAGAAGGTGTCCTGATTTGTTTAGCGTATAGCTTTATCGTTTCTTTCTCTGGATTAATTGTCTTCATATTGCAACCTCACCCTTAATTAACTTGTCATATTGACTCAACTCCGTTGTATTTACTTTGATTTCATTGGACATTTGAATTTTCCTGAAATGAGCAACTGGTGTCAGAAAACCTCTACGAGGTGAACCAATTCTACAGGAAGCCTATAGAGAGCTAGCTGATTATTATCACACTGTAATTGTACCAAGTCGTATCCGCAAACCGAAAGATAAAGCAAGTGTTGAAAGGATGGTTGGATACATTTCCAGACAGATTATCGCTGCTTTACGTCATTATCCCTTTTTTCATGTTGAAGATCTGAACCGACATATTTCAGCTAAGCTCGAAGAGATCAATACATCTGCCTTTCAAAAGCGCCCAAGGTCTCGAAAAGAAGTGTTTGAAGAAGAGGAGAAGCCCTACCTTCGCCCTCTTCCACGCACACGTTACAAATTGACGGAATGGAAAACAGCGAAAGTTCAAACGAACTACCACACCCAGGTTGATCGCATGTATTATTCCGTTCCCTATGAGTACGTCCGGGAGCAAGTAGAAATTCGCTTAACACCAGATCTACTTGAATTTTACTTCAAAGATGTACGGATTGCATCTAATAAACGATTAAAAGGCGACATTGGACAGTATTCGACTTCTATCGAACATATGCCAGATCATCATCGTTTATATTTAGACCACAATCCTGAAAATAACCGAGCTTGGGCTAAGGGCATTGGACCATCTACGGAAAAGTTTGTTGATTTAATGCTTGAACAAAACCCAGAGAAAAAAGCATTATCCATGCTCTTAGAAATATAGCTGAAAAATATGATCCGATCACGCTAGAGAAATATTGACCATATCAAGTAATCCAACTCTTTCAGTCCTTAAAAGTATTCTGGACAGACAGACTAAAAGGATTCCGCCGGAATCGGCTGCCGAAAAGTCAAAAGTATGGCGAATGATTATGGGTTTGTACGTGGTGCAGCTTATTTTGGGAAGGAGCGTTCTAAATGAATCAGGAAACTTTACGAAAACTAACCGAAATGAAAATGGGTGGTATGGCAGATATATATCAACAACAGAGCATATCAAGCAATGGATTTTGATGATCGTTTTCAGCTTTTAGTTGATCATGAATACGATCGTAGACGTTCGAATAAATTAGAACGCCTGATCAAACAGGCAACTTTGAATGAACCGACGGCTGTCGTTGAAGACATTGAATATCATCCAGAGCGTAAACTGAACAAACAACTCATCTTAGAACTCGCATCCGGAAACTATATTCAACGACACCATAACATTATCTTAATGGGAGCCTCTGGAAACGGGAAAACATGAATCGCAAACGCGTTTGGTGTTCAAGCATGTCGTCAGTTTTATAACGTTAAGTATATTCGTCTTCCTGAACTATTAGATGAGCTTACTGTGGCTAAGTTCAAAGCAGACGGAAGCTTTCGGAAGCTGATTCAAAAATATAGAAAAGTAGATGTATTGATACTAGATGAATGGTTGTTAACTGAACTTCCAGAAGATCACGTAATGCTTGTATTAGAAATAATAGAATCAAGGCTCAAAAGAGCCTCTACCATATTCTGTTCGCAGTTTTCTCAGAAGGATGGCACGCTAAATTAGGCCAAACTCAAGTAGCTGATGCCATTCTTGATCGTATTATTCATGATTCATATCACATCATGGTCGATGGAGAGGTTTCAATGCGTGAACGCCATGGATTGGTGGGATCTTCATGATTCCAATTGAAGTAGAGAACCGTATTGCCAAGTATTTCTTTCATCATTTTCACTCTGAAGAGATCATGGAGGATCTGATTACATTGCTTTTACCCCAGTGCTTAGAAGTTGATGATGAGGAAGAGTTAGACCAAGATGAACTTGTAAGACAAGCTATTTCTATGCTTAGATCGATTAGAGGGAAAGAGCATTAAATAACTCAAGCAGCCATCGAAAAACCTAATTTCGATGGCTGTTTTAATATATAGTGGCTCTTAGTTCCGCACTGAGTGGCTCTGTGGTCCGCAATTGGTGGCTTAAAAGTCCGCACAAGTGGCTCTTTCCTAATGCAATACTCACCAATTTCTAAAAGTTCAGAGGATACATTACTTTTAACTGGCTTATCATTAAAAACACTTCGTGGTCTGGATTCAATGAGATCTATGTAATGTTCGAGTTTATAATTGTTTTCCCCACGTCATAGGAACGAGGGTATTCCGCTACTTTTAATTGCTTATGAATAATAACAATCTCATTTCCAAATCCTTTAATACTTACATCCTTGTCGACATAGGCAACGGGTACGGAATAGTAATTGTAGTCGAACTTTATGGTAGAGAAGGTGTCTACTTTATGGGTGATACTTTTACTTGTGTCAAATCGATATGGAGGTAATAGAGTGAAAGATGTCTTTTCCATATCAACCATCTTGCCTACAGTAAATTCCCTACGGGAAATCTTGTGTCGTCGATACTTCAAACATTTCTCGATCAGATATCATTTAGTTCATTAAGGTTGTTCACTCGCGGTATGGGTACAAGAACGTTTCGTCTTATCCAACCAACAAGTCCTTCAACAAGACCTTTCTCATGACCAGCTGCAATATTACAGAACTCTGTTTTAAATGCATAATGAGCAGATAATTTTATAGCGTTCCTGTACTTTGGCGTGGGTCCCAAATCCTTCTTTCACAGCTACTCGTGCATTATCAAAAATTACTTTTGAAGGAACACCACCAAAGTGTTCAAACCCAGCAACATTGCCTTCTAAAAAACTCTCTTCATTTTGCCTATGAAAGGCTTTAACAAAGACATCAGCACTATAACATTGCCTCATACAGAACAAGTTAACTTTGGATTTTTTCCCTTTTAGATAAATAGTAGCTTCACCCCAGTCTATTTGTACAGCTTCTCCAGGCTCATAACTTAGAGGTACAAATGCTTTAGCTGGTTTTTGTCGCATTTCTGATACTACTTGCCGAATAGTTGATTCTCCCCCCGTAAAACCTTCTTCATCAACAAGGCGGTCATAGATTCTACGTGCTGTGTGTTTTTGTTTATGGATGTTTTCAACCGTATCTTCTTCCAGACAAGATTTAATGAAATCCATAATTTGTTCAGTCACAACGTAAGGCTTTCTACCGCTAGTTCCAATGCGATCCCAGGGAACTTGAGAGCCATCACAGTATTTTTTAACGGTGGTTCGTGAGATACCAAGTTGTTTAGCAATCGCACGCTGAGACTTTCGTTCGTGCACATATAATTGCCTAATGCTTTCGTACATATCCACCTCAATAATCATCCTTTCGTATCCTCCTGAAAAAATTATTTAATCACACCATAATTTTACAAGAGTTTTATTAAAGGTGGTCTACTATTTTCTCAGCGTTTGCCTTGTTTTTGGCTACTATTATCCTAGCATTCATAGTATAGGCTTTTTGATGAAAATAAGTGAGTTGATATTAATCAATTAATGCGATTCTTACTCAAAATAATCATCGTTCCAATTTAAAGCTGCTTCCTGTTTTTTCTTAGATCGATCTTCCAAATAAATTTCTGTTGTTGCTTGCTGTTTATGTCCCACGGCTTTCATAATATCCCTTGTGGAAGCTCCTTGGATTTGTGAGTACTCAGCGTACATGTGGCGCATCCAATGAGGGGTGACATTCCCTTCTTTAAATTTCAGCCAATCACAACCACTATTAACAACAATACGCTTTACATAATTAGACATGTATTTTGAGGAATACCGCTTCCCAGTTCTAGTAACCAGGAGGGGAGTAACATCATTCCGATCAATGTCTGCAGATAAGCCTCTTCGTAATCGGAAAGCTTGTAAGGCTCGTAAGGTTTTAGGTTTGATGAGAGCGTGACGCTCATAATCATTTTTACCAATTGTTTTTAAAAAGAATTGGCCACCATCAATGCTGCTATCATAGTAGAGATCCCCCCAGCTAGGTGAAAGAACCTCACTCACTCTCAGACCGGTTGTACCCAATAACAGGAGAATCGCATAGTTAATCGGATGATCTTCATAAACCTCTAATAACTCTTTAAATTCATGAACATTTAAGTCCCGCTTCGGTCTCTCCTTTCGAGAAACGGTCGATCGTTTGAAATCAGCGTGGAGCGGATAATCGAGATACCTCGTTTCGTAAAGCCAGGTGATAAAACTTTTAATCACTACGTTTTTTCTAGAACGAGTAGAAGGTTTGTAAAGCGAGTTTAAGTAGGTCTGAAAATCTTCTATATGCCTGGATGCTAAATTTTTAAAAAGCGACCCTTCTTTCCAATGGAGAGAATCCGAACGAAGGAAAGATTCATGTTCTTTCAAGTGTCGATAGAAAAAAGAGAGATCTCGAACATATTCCACCCGCGTTTTTTCTGAAATTCCTTTATCAGGATCATCATACTTTTGTCGATGGAGGAATGCGTACATCATCATTTCATCTGTAAACCCTTCATACCTGTTGTGATATTGTCTTTCATTTGCGTAAGTTATTTCTTTCAACATACTATAGTACTGTTTATCTAACATAAGTTTTGTTACATCATTATCACTCTTTGATAATAGATGTTCTCCTATACGTTGTGATAATGGAAACATCTTGTGATTATCATCATTAACCATTACAAACTCCTTTCTTTTAATGAGAATACATGTTCTATATAGTGCTATTATACTTATATTATGAATCTATGTAAAACATTAAAAATAGATATATTTGATAATAAGCGAAAAATACCCTATTATTCTACTATATATGTTTAGGATATTACTTCCACTTTATATTGTAAAGTTTTAATTTATGATGTAAATTTACAAGTTTGTATTGTAAAGTTTTAAACTATTTAATACGATGTTTACATAAGTAATAACAATGTATTTTGTGAATGAACCTTATTAGTTTATTTATGTTCATTGTTAAAAGTAACAATATGAGTGGAAGTACATAATTAACTATCGTTTGATAGGGGAAGGTTGGTGATGTATTAAGAAGATCAAAAACCAAAGGCGGATTTGATAATTTATATGAAAAGAGTGTTGAACATGGATTTAGTAGATTTATTGGTTTACATTGTTATTATTGCTCTTGTTTTTGCTGCATTTAGAATCGCATCCAGTATGTTTATGAGAGTAATGTCTGTTGTAGTATTTATCATTATCAGTGGTAGAGTGGCTTATTACCTGGGATGGATTGAATCATCGAAATCCTTCATTCAGTACCTGCACTGACTTCCATTTGTAAGGAAATTTTTGGAATAGCTCCTGTGTTAATGGTGATTAATGATGACTTAAAGAAAGAATACTGAATGTGAATAATATTGATTTGATAAATAATTTACGTTGGACAAAGCAAAAGGTTGATCGTATTTTTCATTTGAGAAGTGAAGCGGCGTACCTAAATGAGAATTCTCTAAAAATTAGCATCACTGTCTTAATAGGTTTAGTTTTTTATTGTACATTTTAAACGCTATTATATTCTTTTATCTCGTGGAGTGGACAGAAGTTGTTTGGATAGAGTGGATCGGTCTTACAGATGGTCAAATCGTTGTAGGATGGATGATATTGAGTTTTGCAACGGGGCCAATCCTTTATATTGCTAATAAATTTATAGATTATAAAAAAAGGAAAACACAAAGACAAAAGCATTTACTTCCGATTTAAATGAAGAGAGACGTTTGGTCAGCGAATTGAAAACCTATACTTTTATCAATTCATCTTACTGGTATCCATTAGCGTTGGATGGTTTCTTAACCTACATACAAGAAGGACGAGCAGAAAATTTAAAAGAATCAATGAACTTATTCTCTCAAGAACAAATGTACAATAGTAGGATGATTGAAATGAGACTAATTCAAGAGAAAAACCAACGAATTTAAGAGAAACAAGGTGGTATCCAGTTCATTTGGTTTTTAAAATAGAATATATACTATTTGTCATGGAACGTTTAATGGATAGAATAAAATTATTTAAGGGGGGTTTGTAATGGATAAAAGAGAAATACTTTCAAAGTTAATTGATATGGAAGTGGAACTTGGCAGGAAGATTGGAGAAGCAGATAATATTGGAATTGACATAGATAACTTTATTGGTGGTTTTAGTAACAGGATTCGTGAAATAATAAAAGAATTTTCTGGTGGAAAGAATGAAGTACAAAAAGTTTTATATGAAAATATTGAAGCTTATGAAAATAACTTTTCGGCAAAAGATGAATTACTTGATTGGATTTTAGAAGAAGGATAAAGCGATGGTTCTACATCCACAAGATATTACTGAAGCAGATAAAGAGTTGATTCGTGAGGTATCCAAGTATGGATCTGCACAGATTTTTTCTCATTATGTTCTATCTAAGTCGACAGTAAAAGAGTAGCGAAAAGTACGTAATTAAAGTGAAAACAGGCGGTGATCCTATTGGATAAAGTGACCATAGACGATTTTGAAAAAGAATTAGGGTTAGCTAGAAATACGCTTTATGCCTATATTAAAAAGGGAAAAATAAGCCCATACAATAAAAATGATTGGCAGATTGACGGTGAGTATCTATTTACAGAAGATGAATTAGAACGAGCAAAGATTGCGTTTAAACGGCCAGAAGGATATACGACTCGCGAAGCTGCGAAGAAAATTGGCGTCACTTCAAACACTATTAATCGGTATATAAATGAAGGAAAAGTGAAAGCGGAACAACATCATTATCGTGGAAAAGAACAATATTTCCTATCAGAAGAAGAAGTGGTGCGGATTCAAGAGGAACCACGAAAGAAGAAAGTTAATAAAAGTAAAAAAACGTTTGTGAATCGTCAACTACGGTTATATCTCTTTCAACCGTTTCAACACAAACAATCTGGAGAGAGAGCGATAATTACTAATATAGGAACAGAAAAGGATACAGAAGTATTATTAACGACGGAGAACTCGATTGAGCAACCTTATAGAGTTGTTAAAGATCACTATGACATGTTAAAACCTTTTCATGAGGGAGAAACGATATTGAAAAAGGGATGGGTTCGTTTTCGTTTCTCACGGCCTACGAATATTAGTTCTCGCGTTTACAACATCTTTGATGCTTTCGTTCAAGAAATTGGAATTAAAAATATGAATATGGTAATCAAGGATAGTAAGGTTGAACTGTCTGTTAAACCTTGTCTCCTTCCTGCAACGGATAAATGGTATAAATTTAAAGACCAGCTGGAAGATTCAATCATACAAGGGACATTTCGAGAGCGTCACAATGGTTTTTTTATAGATAGTGAATTAGATACACTACATGCTAACGTCCATCGATCCGTAAAGGAAAAAGTTCAAAAGATCGCAGACAGTGAAGGGAAGACGCTAGATCAAGTTGTAGGTCAAATAATTGAGGATTATGTAGAAAAAGGGGAATAATACCTTGTCGTAAAGGTGATGAAAATGGATAGCAAAATAATCTTGCTAATAACGCAACTTTCGCTGACTGAAATAGGCAGGTATGCCTTGATATAGTTGGGTAAGCCTTCAACTTGTTCTAGTTGACATTCCAATTATTTTTTCAATTTTTTGTTGCTCTTTTTAAGGGTATCTTCTAGAAGCTCGATTAATTGCTGGAGTGTGACTCATAAAACATACCGCCGAGCGTACGCTGATCGGTACTGCACCGATTTTGCCAGGACAGTACAATGTATTGAGCAATCATACGAGCGACTTTGAAACTCCTTTTGGAGGCACTTGGTCACGAGCTTCAAAGTGAGTCGAATCAATCGCAACCGTGTCATCGGTGATAAATCCTTCTAGCATCGCTTGAAGAATGACTTTTTCTTGGACCTCTTCTAAAACATTCGATTCACTTAGTTTCGTTAGAAGTCGAGAATAGGATGCTTCAGAAGGGGTCGCATCTGAAACTAAGAACCCGCAATTCCGTTTAAAAGCAAGATCGTCATTCAGCCGTTTCACGAGTTTTTTTATGGTATAGATACCCTCACATATCGAACAAAATAAGAAATAATCATGGCCGCGACATTTCATTCCTCTGGTGCACCTAGGAGAGACGTTTTACCGACCTTCGTATAAATACGATGAAGATCAATGACCGAAATGATCGCATCATATCGATCGGTAGGTTCCATATCATATAAGTCTTGAATGCTAAATAAAGCTAGTTTGTCGTATAATGGCCCATAGGGAGTATTCCTCCAGTCTTTTTGGTTGTTGTGGTTAACTACCATTATACAGGACTTGGGGGGTACTTCCTTTTTTGTGTCTTGAAAACGTTGGTGTGTAAGGGTTAATATTTATGAAATTCATTCAGATGTAAATATATTTTTAGAATTCGTGAAAAAAACGAATGGATCAACCGAGCAAATTGATTGTATGATTGAAGCGAAAGGACGAGGCGCTGTTTAAATTAGTTGATGAGCTAATAGCGCACCCAAACATTGTTATGCAGAGCACAAGTTCATTTATGTGGAAAGGATAGAAAGAGGTAACTGGTTTTTGTGTAATCAAGATATAGACTTATTCAAAGATGAAGAACACAAGTACGGTTAGAACTTCTTTGACGTCATGGAAAACGGGGAAATCCGTATGCCTTAATAGGGCACTTGCGGTTTATATTTATATGAGGGGGCAGCGAAACTGGGTGCCCTACTCTTTTTCGTTCGAAGTGCAAATTAAACATCAATATGAAGTCGTTTCATTCGATAATTAAGTGTTTGTCTACTTAATCCAAGTTCATTAGCTGTTTTGGTTTTATGATATTTATTCTTTTCTAGAGCTTCTTTAATATAATATCTTTCAGCTTTAAGTAAGAAATCTTTTAAATGACCGTTTGGATCAGTGTCTATTAAATGATCCGACTGAACTACTTTGCTTATTTCAGTAGTTGAATCTTTGGTATCTACTACTACAGATTTTTGTGGTGACATAAGTGATGATTTATTTCTAAAGTGATACGGCAAGTGAGAAACGTCTATGATTGATTCTTTTATGATAACATTCATCGAAGCCTCAATAACATGTTCAAGTTCCCTGACATTTCCGGGCCAGTCATAGTTCTTAAATATTTGCAGCACAGTAGGACTAATATTTGCTATATCCATTTGAAAGATGGCGTTATATTTATCGATAAAATGGTTAATTAGTAAGGGAATATCTTCCTTTCTTTCTCTTACAGGAGGAATGAACAATGAAACGACACTAAGTCGGTAATATAAATCTTTCCGTAAACGATTGTTGGCGATGGCTTCTACTGGATCTTCATTTATTGTTGCAATAATTCGTACATTAACCTTTCTATCAACATTATCACCGATACGACGAATGGACTTCTCTTGAATCGCTCGAAGAAGTTTCGCTTGTAGCATGGGACTTAACGAGTTAATTTCATCTAATAATAGAGTGCCGCCTTCCGCTTGTTCAAATAAGCCCATTTGATCACTAGCTCCTGTAAAAGCTCCTTTTTTTGTTCCGAAAAAAGAGCTCTCTATGAGCGTATCAGGTAAGGCAGCACAGTTCTGGGAAACAAAAGGTCCAGAAGAGTGTTCACTGCCATTGTGCATACCTTGCGCAAATAATTCCTTCCCTGTCCCTGTTTCTCCGATAATGAGAACGGAGGAGGGAGTCCTCGTTGCTCTTTTGGCAATTTCAATAACCTCTCTTATCACATCACTTTTTCCAATCAGGCTATCGAAAGTAAAACGAGTATCGCCCTTTAATTTCATACTATTTTTAATTAAGTTTTCTATTTTGGTGACATCATTGGCTATTTCTATAGCTCCGATCACTTTGTTATTTTCATAGATTGGAAACGTATTATTTATCGTCGTGATTTCTTTTCCGTTTTTCGTGAAATAAGTCTGTCTTCTATTTTTAAATTCTTTTTCTTTAAATAGAGCGTCAAGCAATGTACTTCTCTGACCATCTTCAAATGCAAAAACGTCTAGAAAATCTTTTTCAAAAACCTCTTCTTTTGTAACCGATTCAATTTCCATCATTTTATTATTGTAAATAATTGTTTTACCAGCTTCATTTATGACATGGGCGCCTACATCGATTTCATTTAGTAACGTTTCATAAACTTTTATTTGTTGTTTAAAATCATTGATTATTAAAGATTTCATTTATAACCCTTCTTTCATCTAGCATCATTTCTGGGAAAAAATTAGTAGATATTATGATTGTGACAAAAATTTTCTTGTTTTATAACTATAACATGTCACATACGTGTGAAAAGAAAAATTTTTTTCGTTTAAATTATATTTTTGTCATTACGAAAAATATTTTTCGGCATTTCTAGAAAAAGCCTGTTTTATTAGGGGTTAAAACTTGGCATGGAATTTGCAAATAATATTATAGTGGGGAGAAAAAATGAAAGTATATAGAAGGAGGAATTATTTTGCAGGGAACGACAGCAATTATCGAAAAAACAGAAATCTATGGAGCAAGAAATTATCACCCGTTACCGATTGTTATTACGGAAGCAAAAGGGGCTTGGGTGCAGGATCCTGAAGGAAACAAGTATTTAGATATGTTAAGTGCCTATTCGGCAGTAAACCAAGGACATTGTCATCCAAAAATTGTCGAGGCTTTAAAAGTACAAGCAGAAAAACTAACATTAACTTCTCGCGCTTTTCATAATGACAAACTCGCACCATTCTTTGAAAAAGTCTCGCAATTAACCGGGAAAGAAATGATTCTACCTATGAATACAGGTGCTGAAGCAGTGGAAACGGCTGTAAAAGCGGCACGCCGATGGGCTTATGATAAAAAAGGTGTCGAAGATGATCAAGCAGAGATTATTGTTTGTAAAGATAATTTCCATGGTCGAACAATGACGGCTGTTTCTCTATCTTCTAGTGAAGATAATAGACGTGGTTTTGGTCCGATGCTACCAGGGATAAAGATCGTTCCATACGGTGATATCGAGGCACTAAAAGAAGCCATTTCACCTAAC